>MHDB01000016.1:4921-35019 GCA_001816835.1 Candidatus Woykebacteria bacterium RIFCSPLOWO2_01_FULL_43_14
AGAATTGGCTAACTATGATTACAAAACAGATTTTCAAAATTGAAGGCATGCACTGTACCTCGTGCTCCTTACTGATTGAAGGGGATTTAGAAGATCTTAATGGGGTGCTAAACGCACAGGCAAATTATGTCCGAAGTGAATGCTTGGTGGAATTTGATGATGAGCAATTGAATACCGAAGTGATAATCGGAACAGTTGCCCAAATAGGTTACAAATTACAACCTCTAACCTAACTACTACCTTTAAATCGCGTCCTTACCCACAATAACCAAAACATCAGTAGTGGGCTTTACTTCACCTTCAGGTAAAGGTCCTGATTGGGCAGAGAGGGTAGTAATAATATTTTTTACCATATCCTTAAACTTCCCAGACAAATCTACCACAAGGGTGTTTTCGTATTCTTTCTTGACAGAGGAATCCCGACGAATATCCAGGTTAGTATATTTAGATTTAAGAGTTGTTTCGACTTTATTGGTCAAACCAGCGTTGTTAGTGCCGTTATAGAGAGTAACAACAACGTTGGCTGGCGAGGGAGATGGAGACGCAGCCTGATCACCTGCTTGGCCAGATTCATCTTGGACATCTCTAATAGGACCAATATCAATAATCTTTTTGGTAGAAGGTCTGTAAAGAATTGCTTTTTTGGCTTTCGTGTAAATCAAAACCTTGTCGTCATTCTGAGTTTTGGCGAAAAATGGCTGCTCTTTGAGCTTCTCCGCATCAATAACCGTGGCCACCGTAGGATCCTCATCTTGAGGCAATTCCACAAGCATCCCGACTTCCGCAGTCAGCTTTTTGACTTCTTCCTGAGCCGCTTTTTGAGCAGTCGAGGGGTCAGTTTTAATGGTCTTAATTTCTTTCTGGGCTTTTTGGTACTCCCAATAAAAATATCCTGTACCGCCTATTCCAGCTAAGGTCAATAAAACCAACACGGGTATCAACTTCATCATACAAGCAAAACTCCTTCGAATCTAACTTTAGCATATCCAAATTCGGCAAAGCAAGCCTGAATATAACTATTTCTATCAGGAAATATGGTTGGAGGTCTTTTTACCTGTTGCAAGCTTGGTCTGCGTTTCACGAACAGCAATCTTGGGAAGGAGGTCTTTATTTTCGGCAAGATACTCCTCAACACGAGATCGGTAGTTGGCTATTAAATCCCGCAGGATCCAGGAAATGGCTTTGGTAATAAGAACATCTCTTTCGTCCTTTAGACGATCGATAATTTCAAAAGCCAAGTGTCCAAGACGAGGATCCGGAGATTTGGCAACCACTTTGGTCAGCAAAACCAAGCTGGCCCGCCGTTTGGCAATTTCCTTGCTTTTTGAAAACTGCTCAATCATTGGTTTCCATACATTCCATTTTTCAAGGAACTCTTCGGCCTCAAAAGTCGATTGGCACAGGGAATCAACTTCCGCCCAACCTTCTAAATGTGAAAGCCAGTTATCCAAAAGTCGGGGATTAATTTGTTTACGGAACCGAGGACAGGTATCGAGCAAGTTACTAGCGATTGTTTTCTCCTCATAGGATTCCCCTAAATATAGAGAGTCAAGAAGTTCAATAAAGTCGGGGAGAGAAATATTTTTATGTGTCTTTACCCATTCTTTCGCCAGTGCCCGGCGGATAGGGACTCTCAAACCATAGAACTTATGAGAAGTGCCATGATACCTTTGAAGAAAATCTGTGGTTTCTTTAGAGTCTGCTTGATTTTTGCGTATTACATCGAGAATTTCTTTATAAAATGAATTCACGGACTCATTATGCCAGGTAAGTTAGAAACAAAGAAAGCCATCAAACTGAAGTCTGATGGCTTAAGATAAAACTTGGTCTGACCATAGCGCTCGATACCGAGGAACCAAGTCTGGAGTTAGGCGACATCCAGGACAGGCCCAGTGGTAAAGAAGCGATTGGTCTTGGGGAGACAACTCGTTCGGGACGTGACTTTCGCCTGTTGCTATGAACGACTCCACACAACATGACGGAAAGCCGAAAAACTCCCCCTCACTCCGGATAACCTCAGGTGTCTTAACGAGTGTAGTTCCTTCAAATTGATTGTGGTAACAGTCAACAAGACTCGCATCTCTACTAAATACCACGTGAGTAACTACGGTTCCATCCAAAGCTACTCGGTGGACTTTTCGATACCTAAGTCCCAACGCCCTAAGGGTTTGAAGCTCCTCCCGACCCAGATCCCATTCCACCCGGCTGAGAGGTTTTACTCCCTCTGTCGTCAGTCCTGCCAGAAAGTCTAGGTCTCCGTTACTTCCCATGTGACCTTTTCAATCCTTCAACAAGTTGGTCGAGTGTAGCCTGGTCAAGCGCGTGCTTAGACGCCGGTGACGAAGAATGAGTTGCGCCGTCACCAGCCCCAGTTTTCTGGAACCTGGTAAACATAGGAGCCGTAGACCCACAATAAGGGCAGACCTCAAATCCCTTGTAAGTCTTAGCCCCAGGAAGAGGCAAACTACTAAGAATCACGTGTTCGCAGAACTGTCCCACTGATCAACTCCTCGCTGTATAGTGGCTCCCACTATACCAAAAATGAGAGATTAAGTCAACATTATAGGTTAAAAACGAAAAAGAAAGCCGAAAGCAATGACGCCTTCGGCTAGGTTAGTTATACTCCAAAATGCCAATCAAAGAGAATTGCACGCATTCTCCTAGTTTCAGCCATCAAACTATTCTTGGCTAGGAGTCAGCTTGATAGGCTCTTATCTTTTTCTTATGGTGTTCTTCCCCAATGTACAGTTCATGGAGGATCGCCTGAGCAAACAAGTGATTCTGACCCTTTAGGAAAAATTGGATCAACAAGCGATTAGGTGGACCTTCTTGCGAAGTGCCCCAAGATATTTGAAGAATATTATCACCAAGTATGACTACATCAGTAATATCCAGTAGCTGCACCCGAAAAGCATGGGTCGATAAATCACCAAGGTTTGGCGCACCTTGATACTGAACTAAGCAAAAATCAACTGAGTGATCCGTTACCTTAAATACCATTTCCTCACCGCTACATTCCGGCTCGACTCGCCGATGTCCATGCAAGTAAATCGCGCTCATCCCAATAGAGTAGGAATTTCGATAAGCACCATTGTCACGCAAGTACTTAAATACCCGCCATTGCCACGATAACCACGATCCCAGACCCATCTGTCTCACTCCTTAACCCGAATTGAGAATGGGTATATTATACCACATTAGTACAAACTATAAGTCTTTTGGATTTTTGATCAAGTTTTACCACACCTGGGAGGTGAGAAGCAAATAGTTTTGCTTCGATGGGAATTGTAGCCAAGCTGTGCTTAGCGTTAAGCAATTCCCGGGCGATACAGATAGGTCACCTAGGGATTTTTATCCCAACCAAACTCAGAATAAAGGTGGCCTTGACGAAAGCTTTCAATTGCCACCTGAACGTAATCAATTAGATTTTTAGGAAGTTGCTCAATAGGAAACCAGCTAAGATCATCACACTTATCAGGCTCAGTATTCCCAGGCTCACTTTGCCATTTTTCAACTACAAAATAAAAATCAACCCGTTCATGATCATTGGACCCCTTACGCCGATGCATTACATGAACGAACCTCAAGTCGTTCTCGTTTATGCTCACCCCTACTTCCTCATAGGCTTCCCGAACACCAGCCCTTCGAACACTTTCCTCACCATCAACGTGCCCAGACACCAGACCGTACTTCCCGTCGTTGTGGCCCGTGTTAGCCCGGTGCAATAGCAAAAGTTTGTCCTCTTTGAAAAAAAGCAAAAAGACCGCTGGAACTAGTTTAAACCTGTCTTTTTTTATTATGCTCATATTTTATATTTTACACCTCGGGGGTGTAAGACTAGCCTTTCTTCGAAACAAGAATAATATAATTTCCTACATCCAGGTTTATCAAATCAACCAGCAAAAACGCTGATATCACATTATTGGTAAACTCGTGTGGTAGAGCTCTGATAAGCAATTTTGATAGAAAAATGGGTAAACAAAAAAAGGCATCTGCCTTCTTTTCAAAACTCCTAAGGGTAGGCAATGTAAGGGGGGACACGTCTTCTTCAAAAATTACCTTAAAACCTGATTTGATAACTTTTGCTTTAAACAGATCGTAGTTTTCAAAGTTTTCTATTAACATGCCTTTCTGAGCTACATCGACAGCCAATATTTCGTCATTTGATAGTTCGTCAGTGTTTTTATTTAAGTAACCGTCGATAACGACAAGCAAACCGTTTGGCTTTAAAACTTTTCTTGCTTGAGCCAAGACTTTTTCCTTATCATTGCTGTAACAAAGTGACTCGATTATGAAAACTAAGTCAAAAGAGTTCGGTTTGAACTCGTCCAGATTATGGTAATCACCAAAATGCGGATAAAAATTTGAACAATTGTTTTTAACCCCAGACAGCTGACCGCCGGGTAAATCCAAACCATGGAATTCAGTTTCAGTATTCCTTTTAGCCAAATATAGACTATTGGCTCCCCGACCAGCGGCTAATTCCAAAACTTTCTTGGCTTTTATTCCCTGAAGATATATCTCAACGACTCTTACTGGCTCCACAAGATCGTCTTTTTGGTAGCTTCCATTTCTGGTTATACCAATATGAATATAACTTGGGTCGTGAAAAAATGAATAACTTAAGCTGTTTATTTTGTAGTATTTATTAATTGCTTCCTGATCAGTTTTAATTGATCTAACTTTGGCAATATCAAATACTTTCTTTATTCTTCTTAACTTCTCTTCTAAGTTCATAGATTGTTTTATTGTAACAAGTTTGGCGGAGTCAGACTTGAATCTGGGGTCCGACCCTTGAACCTAGGGTCGGACCCTTTTATCAAGGTCGGTTCTGGTATAATAAAATTATTAAAACATTTCAGCTCAATAGCACTACATCTATCCCAGCTCTTGGGCTTGGGACATATAAATTGAGGGGGCAGGAGTGCGTCTCGGCCGTCGTAAAAGCCTTAGAAATCGGCTATCGTCACCTTGATACCGCCGATAGCTATGAAAATCACCGAGAAGTGGCTCAGGGAATAAAGCAGTCTGGGATAAAAAGGGAGGAGCTGTTTATTACCACCAAAGTTCGGCGGGATGACCTTCACACGCAAAACCTTTTGGACGCAGCCCATAGATTTCTAGAAGAACTTCACACAGATTATGTAGATTTACTCCTTATTCATTGGCCCAATAAAGCTATTCCCGTAGGGGAGTCTCTTGAAGCAATGGAACAACTCCGATCAGAAAAAATAATACGCACAATTGGTGTATCCAACTTTACGATCCGCCACATCGAAGAAGTATTAAAAACAGGTATCGAAGTAGCTAGTAATCAAGTCGAATTTCACCCAAGTCTTAACCAAAAAGAACTAAAAAACTTCTGTGATCAAAACAAAATTGTGATCACAGCTTACTCTCCCCTAGCCAGGGGTTATGATCTGGAACTCCCAGTTATTAAAGACTTAAGTCAAAAATACGGCAAAACTCCCTCTCAAGTTATCTTGAATTGGCTTGTCAACAAAGGTCTAGTCGCCATTCCAAAATCTTCCAATCCCCAAAGGTTGCTCGAAAACTTCCAAAGCCTCGACTGGCAAATAGACCCTCAAGACATGGAACTAATCGATAATATCAACGAAAACCACCGCGCCGTCACCCCTGTCTTCGCGGAGTTTGATTATTAGGAATCTCTTGAACACCAAAATACTGTCTAGTAAAGATTAACCATACCGTGATATTAAAGTAACTAATCGTTTGGTATACTGAGGTCATGCAAAACAAAACCCTTACAGCGCTAAAAGGCGTTAAAGTCGGCCATTCCACGCATTTAGATAAACTTACTGGTTGCACCCTTGTCGTGTTTGATGGATGGTATCCAACGGCTTATAAATCCTACGGCGGTTCTCCGGGAACATTCAATACAGAAATTTTAAACAACGGTATGAGTTTCTATCGTAGTAATGGCATATTTGTCGCTGGAGGAAGCTTAACGGGTTTAATGTCGGCTTCAGATATTATGCAAGCCATGATAGAAAATAAAATTGGTTCAGTTGAAAACGGAACCAAAAATGCTGGAATGAAAGCAGGAGTAGGCTCTGCTCGTATTGATTTGGGTAAACGGAGCTTTTGTTTCTGCAATGTCTGTTGTAAACGCACTTGGCAATGTGGTTAAGGAAGATGGCACTATCTTAGCTGGTAACAGGGACGAGAATAAGAAGTTTAAGGTATTTGAAGACACTACAGAGTTTGTTACCAACAGCAAGATGAATACGACAATAACAATCGTGGGTACAAATGTAGACTTAAAAACTAGAGAAAACTATGAGCGGCTTGCTCACATGGCTACTCACGGACAAGTTAGGGCAATCAACCCCGTCCATACATCCGTTGATGGTGATACTGTTTTTGTGTTTTCCACAGAGGAGATTAAATCACCGCTAAATAGCTTTGGTAAATACTTTGAAACTCCTGATTGGCCGTTATTTACAGTAGATGTGGTGGGTAATACAGCCGCAAAAGCCGTTCAAGAAAGCATTTACGATGCTTGCTATAAAGCGGAGACAATTCAGTTTGAAGGAGCCTACAAAGGAATTGTGCCTTCTACGAAGGATATATAGAAAATGAAAACTTTTCTCGTTATCCTACCCGTTATTTTTCTCGCGCTTATGGTGGCAGGATATTATGGTTTTGTTCCAGAGCTTTCTACTTTGTTAGGAGCAGACAAACCCCGAGATTTAGGGATTCATCCTACCAGTCAAGACCTAGCTAGCGCCCAATCTAAGTCTGGCGTAAATTTCTCTGAGATAACCTCCGCTGCTACTCCTGAGGAAACCCTCAAGTTTTCGGGAAAAATCGATATAAACAACTCGTTTACTGATGCAGAAATGACTGCTATGGCCCTAGACAATCCCTGGAAATACAACTTTTTAAAAGGCTCACAGGTAAAATTTAATGCCGATGGCTCTACCGAAATGTCAGGAATATTTTATGCAGATAGACTAAAAGGGTATGCCAAAGCCCATGGGATAAACGAGAGAGATATAAAACCAGCCCTAGATGCCGTAGGACTCTTACCTTTTAACCCACCGTATTATCTGAAAATGAATGTCGGTATACAAGATGGTCACATGACCATGAATATCTCTGATTTAGAAATAGGAAAAATTAATCTGACTTCAACTGTGGTGTTAAAAGAAAATTCTGAGGCAATTGCCTCCTTTATTCAGGATGAAGTTATTAACGCTACACCAGGCGTGGAAGTTCAATCACTAACAACCAGCAACGGAGCGCTAAACTATAAAGGCTCTTTCCCTCAAACTATTTCTGTTGCACATTAGTAACCCAGTACTTCACTAACAAAAACAATCATTAATCTCTCTGGGTTAATCTCTTTGTTAATCACCAAAAGTTTGCTCACATTACTTCCCGGCACTCCATAAGCCTTCTTAGCTCTTTCGGATTCGAGAGGAAGTACATAATCATAAATTCTTTCCAAACCCTCGTCGAAATCCTTAACAATTTTTTGAGTTCCTACCACCCAGATTACTCTACCACCACCGTAAGCGTAAGCAGGCAGCTGACTACCAGTATTAGATACAACTAGGACTTTTCCGTCCTGGCTAACAGCTTGAACACTTCCCACCGCCCAATCCGGAGCTGCACCAAGTTTTCGTTTGACATTTTCATCGGTTTCTTTAGACAACTGATCCCTAACTGAACGGAATTTTCCCGACTCGTTGATTTCCTCAGTCAAACCACAAGCCTCCAGAGTGACAGAAGTCATAGTAAAAACTTCCGACCCTTCGGGAATTGTCTCTAGAACTTTTTCTTTGGCTTCCTGAGCAGTATTTACAAGCACTGCTTGGATACCGTTACTTTTTAGCGATCTTATAGCTTCTTCAACTGATTCTGTCAAAGCCAGCACATTGTATTTTCTATCTTCCATAACACACCTCCTATTTTACTTTTGTAAATTTTTAGTATTAACGACGAGCTAAGAGAAAACATTTAACCTTAACAACTTAGCATTTTTAATATGTTCATAAACAACGCTGAAATCCATAGGTTTGCTAGTCGATAAATCTAGCCATTACTGCTAATTATCCATAAACAGAGTGATCACCACAATCAACAAATAGTACTTGATTTTGCTTAAGAAAACGAAAGACTACTCTGTAGGAATAAGCAAGTGAGAATGAATAATAATCTTTAAACTTTCCTTTTAATTTGTGGGTTCTTAATTCGGATGCAAAAGCATCCTGCCTAAATATCTTTTCCTTATTAACTGCTTCTAATTGTATTTTCTTAGGTAATTTTTGAAAAGCTTTCTTAAAAGTCGGGGTATAGGCTATTTCTTTAATCTTCATCTAGTAAAGAGCTAAGAGAAGTGAGTTTTTTAGCTTTACCTAACTGGTACTCTTCTTCGGATTGCTTCAACGCTTCCAAAGCTGTGATCTCGTCATACAAACCTGCTTTTTGGGAAAGTGTTTCAAAAGTTTCAATATCAACCACAGCTGCTTCTGGTTTGTTATGCCGTAAAATTACTACTGGTTCTTTGTCTTCTTTAGCCTCTTCAATCACTTTTCTGAAGTTTCTCTGGAGCTGAGCTGCTGAAGTAAGTTTTGGAATAAATGACATGGTGTAAACATATTATCTTACATTATTAACTACGTCAATAATTACATTTAACAGGTACTACGAACTATTTCTCTACACAGTGATTCGTTTAAGGCACTGACTACCTTAAATATCTAAATCTAAGTTTTGTTGTAAGCTAAGGTTGATAGGTTTTACTTAGCTGATAATATTTGGTAGTATTAGAACTTAAGGGGAACTTTTATATGGGCATTCTTTTTTTATTCATGCTTCTACTGGCTCTTTCAACAGGAAGTGCCCAGGCGTATATCGACCCTGGTACTGGAAGTTATTTTCTCCAATTTTTAATTGCTGGCTTATTCGGCAGTTTATTTTTTCTCAAGCAAGCCCTCTCCCAAGGAAAAAAACTAATTAGATCACCATTTAAATTCATCAAAAAGCAGTCCTCTAAAACAGATAATGAAGTTAAATAAACTTCATTCCTCTTTCCGAGACCCAAGTGGCTTTCTTTTCCAAACCAAAAATACCCTTTACCGCCAAATTAACAAGATTTACCAAGAAAACTTTGATCATTTGATACATTCTGGACTCTATCAAAAATTAGTAGACCAGAACCTTTTGATTAGTCATAAAGAAATTCCCAATCATATCAATATCAAGAATCCCAAAGTTTACAAAGTGATCCAACCAACAAAAATACCTTTTATTTCCTACCCCTATGAATGGTGCTTCAGCCAATTAAAAGATGCCGGGCTACTTACTCTTAAAATTCAAAAATTGGCGCTCCAGCACAAGATGACTCTTAAAGACGCCTCAAACTTTAATCTTCAATTCTTAGAAGGTAGACCAATCTTTATTGATACGCTATCTTTTGAGATGTATTCACAAGGCAAGCCTTGGGTTGCTTATCGACAATTTTGCGAGCATTTTCTGGCACCATTAGCACTCATGGCCCATGGTGATATTCGTCTTGGTAGACTCCTACAGGTTTACCCAGACGGACTACCGTTGGATTTAGTTTCCAAACTTCTTCCGCTAAGAGCTCGTTTAAAACCTTCTCTTTTCCTACATTTATCCCTTCATGCTGCTGCCCAGAAACATTTCAGTAAAGTGATCATCAAAAACACACAAAGGAAAATGTCCTTAAATTCTCTATTCGGTTTGCTGGACAACCTAGAGGAAACTTTGAGAAAATTGAGTTGGAAACCAAGAGATTCCCACTGGGGAGAATATTACGAAAAGAGAGAAAGTTATTCACTCGAGTCCTTCCATCATAAATCAGAGATTGTCAGAAAATTAGTTGCCAAGATTAAACCCACAACGATCTGGGATCTTGGGGGTAACATTGGTTCATTTAGCCGGTCTTCTACTACACCAGAAACGCTGACTATCTGTTTTGACTCGGATCCGGTGGCTATCGAAAAGAACTATCAAATTATTAAAGATCGAAAGGAAACAAATATACTACCATTATTTCTTGACCTCACTAATCCCACTCCTGGTATTGGGTGGTCAAATAAAGAACGGGATTCTTTAATCGAGAGAGGCCCCACCAATACTATTTTCGCTCTGGCTTTGATACACCATTTAGCAATCACTCATAATATCCCGTTAGATTATCTAGCTACACTATTTAGTAAGTTATGTAACTTCCTGATCATAGAGTTTATTCCAAAGCAGGATCAGAAGGTAGTGCAACTACTTTCCTCAAGAGAGGACATCTTCGTTGATTACACAGAAGAGAACTTTGAGAAAATTTTTAAAGCTCTTTTTCTAATCAGAGAAGTAATTAAGATCGATGATAGTTTCAGAAAAATATACCTCATGGAAAATAAAACCAGGGTTTATTATTAATAAGTTAAGAAAACTTTTGTCACAGCCGGTTCATGTAGTACTGTTATCTTTATTCCCAACCCTCTTTCTCTACTCAATCAATATTAGGGATACTTTTCCAGAGGCAGTTATTTCTCCTTTAATCACAGTTTCGGTATTTACTCTTATTATTTATGCCCTTTTCTTTTTATTCTTTAGACATACTTCTAAAACAGCCCTACTCTCCTCTCTTTTTTTGGTTTTATTCTTTTCCTATAACCGTCTTTTTGACTTAGTAAAATTGTGGCAGGTCACTTTCCTGGGAGTTACGTTAGGGCCGAATAAGATGATAACTTTAGTTTTCATAGCAATATTTTTGCTAGGTGTCTGGTATCTTTTAAGATTCAAAGGAGATTTTACCAGGATTAACAAAAGTTTAAACATTTTTGCCCTTACTCTGCTGGCTATCTCTATTTTTAATATCGCCTATTATGAAACTACGTCACAGAGAATGGCTATTTATAGCTCAAACTTAAAATTCACTCAAGACTTGCCCACTCTCTCTGAAAAAACGCTCAATCCTCCGGACATTTACTACTTTATCTTTGATCGCTATGCAGGGGAAGAGACACTCAAAGACTTAGATTTCGATAACAGCGACCTTATGAACTTTCTTAAAGAAAGGGGGTTTTATATTGCTACTGGTAGTAAATCCAACTATCCAAATACCACTAATTCCCTATCCTCATCACTGAATATGGATTATTTAAACTTTCTACCCGAAAAAATCCGTACCCAACCATATAGTGACCGCATGATCCTATTACCTTTAATCAGAAATAACAAAGTCGCTGGTTTTCTTAAATCTCAAGATTACAAGTACTATCATGTTTCTTCCTGGTGGGAACCTACTAGGGATAATAATTTTGCAGATGTGAACTTACTCCCTCAAACAGGCTACCTAGCTTTTAATGAGTTTCTTAGAGAATTCTTACAAGCTTATGTACCTGTTTCCAGCACCTACTTAAACGAGCTTATGATAGAGAGCACTAGTCGTTGGCACCAACGAGTTTTCTCAATATTTGATTATCTACCTAAAGAGCCAGGTCCAAAATTCGTATTTGCTCACATACTCTTGCCCCACGCACCTTACGTTTTTAGTGAGAGCTGCGAGTCATTAACCGAGAAAGATACTCGAGTTAGGACCACTAAGGAAAACTATTTAAATCAGATAAGCTGCGCCAACTTGAAGATAAAAAGTATGGTCGGAAAAATTCTATCCAAATCAAGTCAAGAACCTATCATTGTCATTTCGGCCGATGAAGGTCCTCACCCCATAAAAACCCCCTTGAAGCATGAGGGTTACTGGAAAGATGCCAGTTTGGATTCAATTAAAGAGAAGTTCCCAATTTCGACGGCAATTTATTTGCCAAATATTAAAGAAAACCCTCTCTACTCAACCATCTCTCCGGTTAACTTCTTTAGGGTAATCTTTAATACCTACTTCCACACTAATTTAGAACTACTACCGGACAAAAATTACGTCTTTCCCGACCCGAGTCGGACTTACAATTTCATCGAAGTAACCGAAAAGCTTAAATGATACACTATAAGTAACCTGGGAAGTTGTTCAGATACGTAACCTAGGAAAATTAATCATACTGAAAATATGGGACCGCTTTAATTTTGCCTTCAATATTTTGTACTCGGCATCTCCAAGTACTGTCTAGTCCTTTAGCTGATACATCAAAGCTTGGGTTGCCCATATGTCTCATCTCACACACTGTTAGGGAGCCATCTTCATAACAAAACCCATTTAAAGACTTAATATTCTCTAAAGAGAGGGTTAGAGCGTTTAACTCTCCACAACTTTTCACAAACTCTGCGTCACTTCTTGTAGGTGGGGAATTAAAAATGTTTAGATATAAAGCCAGCCAAATTAAAAGGAGTACCAGTAAGATTGCGATAGATAATAAACATAGTTTTTTTAACATAAGAAGGCCCTCTTCGTTTTAGAACTTAAATAAACTTAGGGTTTAACAAAGTTGCTAGCGGTAACTACTAAGAAGATACCCGCTGCATTTAGAATAAACGAGATCAAAATAAACTGATGAGTTTTCATTTTGGCAATTCCAAGCAAACTCACACCAACTTCATCTGGCAAGGGAGACGCTATTATTACCGCGCCTACGACAGGTAACATCCAACTGAAATATTTTGTATGCAACAATTTTGTAAGATGGCCACCACCTAATGATTTGTACAACGGGATTAGTTCGTTAAGTAGCTTGTCTTTGACAAACCTAAAGATTACCAAATCGCCCAGCACACTGCCCAGTCCTGCCACAAGACCCAGTTCTATAGCCGAAAGGTTTTCCGCTAATACCAATAAAATAATTGCTCCTGTTGCAACCGTGAAAGTAGAAACAAAAAGTATTCCCGCCACGAAAGCACCTATATATCCCAAATTCCCCAATCCTAGCAAAAGGGTGTGAAACTGCTCAAATCGTGACAAAAAAAGTGCAAAAATCAGGGATACTACAAAAAAACTAAGATTTTTGTACTTCCAATGGTTCATAACCAAATTGTATAGTTTTTGGATAAAAAGATCGAATTCTTATTGGCTGGGGATTATTAAGTATCCCGAGATGGTGTGGGAAAAATCAAACGACATTCTGGGTTTTGCTGGGTAGTCTACAACTTCGCTGTACCTTGACCATACATAACTTGACAAGAAAGGTTCGCGAAGAGAAAAAAGGCAGCATCTCTCTCCTCAATTGAAGCTTTACTAGAAATCATATAGCTGAAATTTCTTCTCATTTCCTTCTGTGACTTATCATACGACTCTTTTACATTGCGGCCTTTTATTAGACTTATAGGAACTTGGTTTGAAGGTTCTAAAAAAAGTTTTGCAACACTATCATTAAGGGGTCTTGTACTCTTTGAAATAGAACGAATAAGCCAATAACTTCTACTATACCCAATAAAAGCAGCTGCGCCTTTCCCTATACTAAAAGGCCCTAGCACAGCTCCCGCTTCACAACTTCTTACATACAAAATTTTTCCCTTCAGTAAAGCTTCACAATTACTTGAATCAAGTAAGATCTCGTTGTCGTAACCCCCGACACAATCTTTAGCTCCATGTCCATTTAAGAAAAGTAACTCCGGTTTGTTTTTAGATATATAGCTACTAAATTGGGACTTATTTGCTTTTTTGCCTTCAAGATCTAATACTTTAATGCCTTTATTACTCGCCTCTTTTATAACTAGTTCGCTCCAATGATATAAGTAGGTGGTTGGAAGATCGTGGTTAGGTCTTGTTAAAAGAAGAACACTACCCACTTTGATATATTTTACCTTCAGAAATATCTCTTAAAAATTTTAACTGCATTTCAATAACTTCCCTGCCTAATTCGTTCCCTTCCATTACGCTCTTTAAGATTTCCTCTCTTGTGATATTTTCACCACCGACAGAAATTTCCAGTTCTTTGGATAGAGCATTTATCCTAGCAACTACCAACTCTTTGATATAATCCTGTAATCCTTCATCCCTCAGCTCTTCAAAGTTGTCCATTTATTTAATCTTCCTTTAGTAAGCCGAGCTGACTTAATTTTTCCAAAATTTCCTTTACTTTATCAGTATCGTTGTCAATCTCTACCTTGGCAGCACTCCAAGATAGAGGTTCATTGTTTCCAACTATAACAACGATTTGATCTCTAAGTCCGAGTGGTATGTTACCGTAAGTTTTGTAAAATTGAGCTTTCTTGTCCATAGGAATGGCATTTTAACACTTAGTGTACTCTATATCTAGATCACCATCAGTACTACTTAAATCATAATATCAATGTTAAATAATAACAATAACTACAAATTGGCCAGAAATTATTAAACATCCAAAGCCAGTATATCAAAAATCTCAACAACTTCTTAACCACATCTTCATGTAGCTATACAGAAATACAAAAAGATAAAGGTGGGGTTGCACTGTACATAAAATCCTTTACTTGAGACTATGGGTGAAGTTAGAACCTATCTCATACACTATCCCACGTCTAGCTTGGCTTTTTTTGGTGGGTACTCGCCTGTTCCCACCTTCTTAATAAAAGCATAGCTTAATAGTAGATATGCTGGTCGATTTTCTTTTTCATATATTGCAGGTATTGCAATTAGGCTGCGGCAAGCACTACAAACAAGTGGAGTGGGTTTACTTGGACTAACTATATTCTGAGGTGCAAATACCCGATCTTGATAGAGTCGCTTTAATGGACCTGGACCATCTTTTTGGTACAGGAGTATATGACTTCCGCAGTGATCGCAGTAAATATTGAGAAACCGAGAGTAACTTCCTCGGGCATCACTGAAACTATCTTTTTTAAGTTTGAATTTTTGAGAGGTCACTTAAGGTGATTATATCACTGTAAGACTAGAAACTCTTTTAGCATAGTTTTCAATGTGGTTTTACCTTTCGTAGTTTTAAAGTAATCTTCCCTACATTTAGCATCTTTAGCGTTTTTGTAGGCTTCGTAGTGAATAAGTTCGAGGGGGGCATAGTGCTTAGTTGATAGTTCTTCAAAAGAATTATGCTGGCTGAATCTCCTTTTGAGATCCTCTGTATATCCTACATACAGAAAATCTTTAGAGAAACTCTTTAAAACGTACACATAATAGAATTTCATATGTATGGAGACGTACCATGCGGTACATCTCTCACGCACCTAGTATAAACTAACTTTTGTGGTTTATTAAAGTCTGAGGTGAAAAAGTGGCGAAGCCATGCACCGACTGGTGTGTGGCTGCGGGTCAGGGACTCGAACCCCAATAGGCAGATCCAGAATCTGCTGTCCTACCATTAGACGAACCCGCAACGTGCAGGCTCGATTATACCATTTTGGCCTGTAGAAGCACATCCATGTATCATTGAATCCAGAATGTCTCTCTGCTACACTGAAAATATAAGAGACTGGAGCTGTCTATGTTAAAAGTTGCTATTAATGGCTTCGGCCGGATTGGCCGACAAGCATTCAAAATCAGCCTCGACAAATACGCCGACCAGGTGCAAATTGTTGGTATTAACGACCTCGCAGACACCAAGACTCTCGCCCATCTTCTGAAATATGATACTAGCTACGGACGATATCATCGAGAAGTTTCAAACGATCAAAGTAACCTCATTATTGATGGCGTCAAATACCCAGTTTATACAGAAAAAGAACCCAACAAGCTTCCTTGGCAAGTCCTAGGTGTTGATATAGTGATCGAGTCGACTGGGCACTTTACCGATGAAGCAGGGGCCAAACTTCATCTCCAAGCAGGAGCCAAACGGGTGGTTATTAGCTCTCCCGCCAAAGACGACTCAGTTAAAACTTTTCTCATGGGTGTAAATGAGGATAAGTATGCCGGTGAGCAAGTTATCAACAATGCATCGTGTACCACGAATTGCATTAGCCCTGTTGCAGCAATTATTCACGCCAAATTTGGTATCGCCAAGGCAATGATGACCACCATTCATGCCTATACCCAGGATCAAGAGCTACTGGATGGACCGCACAAAGATCTCAGACGATCCCGAGCCGCCGCCGAAAACATCGTCCCTACATCCACGGGAGCAGCCATATCAACCACCCAAGTTATCCCAGAACTAAAAAACTTGTTCGATGGAATAGCACTAAGGGTCCCTGTTGCCCTAGGCTCTATATCAGATTTTACGTTTCTCCTAAAGCAGCCAGCTACTCGTGAAGATATAAACCAAGCGTTCAAAGACTCAAGCCAAAATCCAAGATACAAAGGAATTCTAGCTGTTACAGAAGAACCAATCGTTTCTTCAGACATAATTGGTCGTAGTGAAAGCGCCATTGTTGACCTATCTTTAACAAAAGTGGTAGACAGCGACCTTGTTAAAGTTTTTGCTTGGTACGACAATGAATATGGCTACGCCAATCGATTGGTTGAACAAGCAATAAATGTAGGAAAAAGCCTAGTATGATTTATCTGGGCAGCGACCACCGTGGTTACGAGTTAAAAGAATTTTTCAAGGGTTATCTCAAAGATGCACAAATAGCGTTTCAGGACATGGGTCCTAGTACTTACGTGAGTGACGACGACTACCCAGTTTACTCAGAAAAAGTCGCTCGAGCCTTGGAAAATGAATCTGATAAAGGTGTTCTTATCTGTGGAGGTGGTCACGGAGTGTGTGTCACGGCAAACAAAATAAAGGGGGTAAGGGCGAGCCTGATGGACAGTACCAATAGTGCCAAGGTGGGCAGAAACGACGATAATATCAACGTTTTATGTTTAGGGGCAGATTTTGTTACTAAAGATCAAGCACTGGATATTCTGAAAACCTTTTTGGAAACTCCTTTTTCTGGTGCCAATCGGCACGTTAGGAGAATTGAGCAAATAAAGAAGCTGGAGTCCTGATATGGTCACTATCATTCCAGCAGTCCTTGCCTTAACTGAGCAAGAGTATCGAGTTGAACTAAAAAAGGCTTCCCTTGTTGGTAATACTATTCATGTCGATATTGTTGATGGTAAATTTAGTGATACCCTAACCGTTGGTCTAGATGTGATAAAAAAGGTTAAAACTAAAAGGGCGCTAGAAGCCCATCTTATGGTAGTGAGACCTTCTGAATACGTCGGGGATCTAATAAAACTAGGTTTCAAGAGAGTTATCCTACCCCTAGAACCCAGAGAACCCCTAACTGGGTCTATAGCCTTACTAAGACAGGCTAACTTGAGTATTGGGTTGTCTCTTAATCCCCAGACACCTCTTTCAGAAATAGGCAACCTCTTTGAAGAAGTGGATCAGATCACTCTCTTGGGTGTAAACCCAGGTTTTAGTGGTCAGGATATGATCTCGGAAGTTTATAAGAAAATCGAGAGTCTTGTTAATCTTGTCCCACCTGGCGTAAAAATAGAGGTGGATGGCGGGGTAACTGAAGACAACGCCCAACAATTAGTTGACGCGGGAGCGGATATTTTAGCCATCGGCTCTCATTTAGTAAACTCTCTTGACCCAAGAAAGCAGTTGGAAAAAATATTAGCCAGTTTAAATTAGATGCGCTCAGCCGAGAAAACCTACAAAGAACTACAAGAACTTGCGAACGTCATCAGAGCAGACGTTATCAAAAACCTAGTGGCTGCTGGTAGCGGTCATAGTGCAGGTCCGTTGGGCATGGCGGATGTTTTTACAGCCATGTATTTCGCTATACTCAACCATAACCCAGCCAAACCAAATTGGCCCGGAAGGGACCGGTTGGTTCTATCAAATGGGCATATCTGTCCAGTACTTTACGCAACACTCGCCCGAGCAGGCTATTTACCAATCAAGGAAGGCCTTACCCTACGTAAGCTCGGCTCACGACTCCAAGGACATCCCCACCGGGTAGCCCTACCAGGATTAGAAACAACCAGTGGGCCTCTGGGATCAGGTCTCAGTCAGGCTTGTGGTATGGCTTTAGCTGCTCGAATGGATGATATGAAAATAAGAGTTTACGCTCTGACAAGCGACGGTGAGCACGATGCAGGTAATACCTGGGAAGCAGTTATGTTCGCGGGGAAAAATAAGCTACACAATCTGACATGTATCATCGATCGCAACAACATTCAAATTGATGGCTATACCGAGGATATTATGCCTTTGGAACCGTTACGTGAAAAGTATGAGTCCTTTAACTGGCATGTTCTAGAAATAGATGGTCACAATATCGAGGAGGTTGTGGATGCCTGCAACCAAGCCAAAGCAGTCTATGAAAAACCAACCTGTATTATAGCCCACACGATACCAGGTAAGGGTGTTGATTTTATGGAATATAAATACGAGTGGCACGGCAAACCACCTAATCCTGAGGAAGCAAGGATAGCGCTGCACGAACTGCGTACTCTAAATGGCAGGATTAAATCGGAACATGAGTAAAAACTTTCAATGAGCCCTAATTAGAAGTTGAGGATTACACTTAGCTATGCTGGCAAAACATTTAAACAAAAGTTTATTTAGCAAAGAAGTAGCCATGGAACCTACCAGAGATGGTTATGGACGTGGTTTAGTCAAACTAGGTCAAACCAACCCTAATGTCGTGGCCTTATGTGCTGATCTTACTGAGTCGACCAGAACCCAACCTTTTGCGCAAAAGTTTCCAGACAGATTTGTTGAAATGGGGGTAGCTGAGCAAAATTTAGCAGCTGTCTCCTCGGGTATGGCTGCTATGGGTAAACTACCTTTTATTTCCTCCTACGCTACCTTCTCCCCTGGACGTAACTGGGAGCAGATCAGAACCACTATTTGCATTAATCAACAAAAAGTAGTTATCGCCGGCGCTCATGCAGGTATATCCGTTGGTCCTGATGGAGCGACCCACCAAGCTCTAGAAGACATTGCTCTTATGAGATCCCTTCCAACAATGACTGTGATAAACCCCTGTGATAGTTTGGAAGCAGAAAAGGCTACTCTTGCAGCGGCTGAGTACCCAGGGCCTATTTATTTACGCTTCCATCGAGAAAAAACCGCTACTATCACTTCTAAAAACAGCCCTTTTGAGATCGGAAAGGCTCAAGTTCTGCGCGAAGGGTCAGACGTCAGTGTTATCGCTTGTGGTCCTGTACTGTACGAAGCTTTGATAGCCGCGGAAGACCTATCAAAGGTGGGACTGGAAGTCCAAGTAATAAATTTGTCCACAATCAAACCTATCGATTTAGAATCCATCATAAAAGCAGCGCAAAAAACCAAGGCAATAGTAACCGTGGAGGAGCACCAGATCACGGGTGGACTCGGAAGTGCTGTGTCCGAAGTCCTAGTTGAACACTTTCCTGTGCCGATGCAAAGAGTGGGTGTGGCGGATCGGTTTGGAGAATCAGGTACACCCGAAGAGCTTCTCGAAAAATTTGGCTTAAAAGCTAAACATATTAAAGTAGCAATTAAAGAAGTATTAAAAAGAAAGACCTTATTATATGCAAGCGAAACTTAAAGAAGTCTTAGACAAAGCCTACCGAGGGCACTACGCTGTTGGCGCTTTCAATACATCAGATTTAGAAATAACCCAAGGGATTATTGAAGCCGCTATTGAGATGAACTCGCCCGTTATCGTCCAAACTAGTGAAAAGGCGATCCACTACGCTGGCCTAGAAGAGATCTCTAGCATCGTCAGAATTGAAGCTATAAAAGCACCAATTCCAGTCGTCCTCCACCTGGATCATGGAAAAGACCTTGATCTTATTGGCAGAGCAATGAAATTTGGGTACTCTTCAGTCATGGTCGATACCTCCGTGTTTTCTGAAAATAAAAGGATCGATATCTTGAAAAAAGTTGTTTTAGAAGCTCATAAATACGGGGTCTCTGTTGAGGGGGAGCGAGACAGCATCAAAGGTCGGGAGGACTTTATCCAAGCAGACTCATCCCACCTAACAGACCCTGATAAAGCTGTTGAATTCGTCAACAAAACGGGAATCGACGCCTTTGCGGTCTCAATTGGTAACGCTCATGGGGGTAATTTACCAGGAGAAAATCTAAATCTAAATCTACTACACCAGATCCATGAGAAAATAGACTTACCCTTAGTCTTGCACGGGGCGAGCAGCACCCCAGAAGAAAAGATAAAGGAGGCGGTCAAGTATGGCATTTCCAAGATTAATATCGATACCGACCTAAGACATGCCTTTGCTTTGGAAATAAAAGAGCTATTTAAAGATCACCCTGAAACACAGGACCCCAGAGAAATCATGAAGGCCGGTAAAGAAGCGGTCAAAAAGGTAGTCAAAGAAAAAATCAAGCTTTTTGGGAGTGCTGGAAAAGCCTAATTTGGAGCAAACAGATGTATGACTTAATCACTATTGGCGTATCGACCATTGACCACTTTGTCAAAATCCATGACGCGAGTGTGCGGTGCTCTTTAAACAAAACTAACTGCATGATGTGCATCAACTACGCTGATAAAATCCCGGCCGATCAGTATCAAAGCACTATGGGTGGAAACGGGGCTAATAACGCTGTGGGCTCGGTCCGACTCGGTCTTAATAATGCTATCTATACTGTTTATGGCAAAGATACTATCGGGGACATGATCGAAAACACTTTCAAAACTGAGGGCGTAAACTCTGAGTATCTGACTCAGGATCAAAACGCGGGATCTGATACCGCCGTGGTGGTCACTTTCCAACACGAAAGAACTATTATCGTCTACCATGAAAAAAGAGACTATGCACTGCCAAATTTAAAACCCGCCAAATGGGTCTACTATACTTCTTTGATGAAAGGCTTTGAAACGATCCACCCCGCTTTGATTAATTATCTAAAACAAAACCAAGTTAAATTAGCTTTTAACCCTGGTACCCACCAGCTGCTAGCCGGTAAAGATAGGTTTAAAGACCTACTCGTCATCACCGAACTTCTGATCGTGAACAAAGAAGAAGCTCAAAGATTTCTAGAACTCAACTCCACGGAGATAAAGGAGCTGCTTCTTGGACTTCATAATCTGGGGCCTAAAGTCGCGGTAATCACTGATGGAGAACACGGCTCCTACTCCTATGACGGTATGCGGTATCTTTTTCAACCGATCTTGGATGGGACAATAGTTGAGCGGACTGGTTGCGGAGATAGTTACTCAACAGGGATAATCGCCGCCTTGATACACGGTGGTGATATCAAAGATGGTATGGTTTGGGGTACAATTAATGGGTGGAGCGTAGTTCAAAAAGTCGGTCCTCAAGCAGGGTTACTACACAAAGAAGAAATGGAAAAATTAATTAAGAGTCATCCCAATCTGAGACCAAAGATATTCTAGTTTACCATTAAATCTTTACGCTTTAACCTAGGAAAAGGAGTTTTAAACATGAAGGTGTTTGTTACCAGGCCAATTCCTGAAAATGGCCTAAAATTATTAAAAGAAAAATTCGAGGTAGTTGTAGGAAGTAACCAAATTCTCCCAAAAGGAGAATTAATCCAAAAAGCTAAAGGATTTGACGCAATAATTACTCTTCTGACGGACAAGATCGACGGAGAAGTTTTGGACGGTCTTGGTAAACAACTCAAAATTGTAGCTAACTACGCCGTTGGTTTTGACAATATCGATTTACCAGCAGCTAAACAAAGAAACATTTACGTAACTAACACTCCCGGGATACTTACAGAGGCAGTAGCAGAACATACTTTTGCCTTGATTTTAGCAGTCTCTCGTAAAGTGGTCGCCTCTGATAAGTTTGTTCGCGAAGGCCACTACACACAATGGGAACCAATGCTTCTTCTGGGAAAACAACTCTGGCAACAAACGATCGGCATTGTGGGTTTGGGAAGAATCGGTAGTTATGTTGCCCGGATTTCAACTGGTTTTCGGATGAGAATTATTTATTATGACATTAAAAGGAACTCGGAATTCGAGTCTAGTTTTAATGCAAGTTTTAAAGAACTTCCTGAGCTCCTAAAAGAAGCAGATATAGTGAGCATTCATGTCCCACTTAGTGAGGAGACCAAGCATCTAATAGGTTCAGAACAACTTAGCCTTATGAAAAAAGATGCCATTTTAGTCAACACATCTCGCGGGTCTGTCGTAGATGAGGCTGCTTTGGTAAAAGCGTTGTCAGAGAAAAAGATCTATGGGGCTGGTTTAGATGTATTTGAAAATGAACCAAGACTTAGCCCAGGTCTAACTGAACTTGATAATGTCATTTTGACACCCCACACCGCTTCTGCCACAATAGAAGCTAGAGAAGCTATGTCTGAAATAGCTGCCAAAAATGTTATTGAGGCCTTAGAAGGCAAAACACCACCAAATATAGTTCAGTAACTGAAAAATTTTCAATTTACAGTCTACAATTTTCATTAACACTTAAGTATGAAGAATTCGATTAATTTTTACGGCCTGCTTATCTCAGTAGCAGCTTTTGCTGGTTTACTTATAAGTAAGTCTCGGGCCAAGCTCTACGCGATTAGTGAGAATCAAATTGAGAATGCCTTTTTTATAACTCTTTTTACGGGTATCGTGGGTGCTCGGTCATACCATGTTATTGATAAGTGGTCCTACTACGGTAGACACATGCAGGAAATCTTCTTCATCTGGCAAGGTGGGATCGCCATTTACGGAGCCCTGATCGGTGGATTTTTAGGTATCTGGGTTTTTTCTAAGCTGGCAAAATTAAGTCTCTTGAAACTACTGGATTGTATAGTCCCATCGATCGCTTTAGGCCAAGCAATCGGTAGAATTGGAAACTACTTTAACCAGGAGGGTTTTGGTCCTCCCACTACTTTACCCTGGGGAATTGCTATCCCATCGGAGTTGAGACCAGCAAAATACCAGGATTTTGAATTTTTTCACCCAACTTTTTTCTACGAATCCATCTTGTGTCTTATCCTTTTTGTCATTCTGATTGCGTTAACCAAAAAATTGGTGACCAGATCAGGATTCTTAACCGCTATTTATCTAGTAGGTTATGGCGGGATCAGATTTTTTACCGAGACTTTCCGTAGTGACACAGCCTTAGTATTTGGCGTAAAAACCGCTTACTTCCTAAGTTTTATATTCATTGTAATTGGGCTAGTAATGCTCTCTAAAATTCGGAAAAGAATATAGTTTCTAGTCATTTTCCCTATGTGTCAAGCTAACACACACCGGGTGTGTACTAGGTAGACACCTAGGGACTTTGGCTTTTTGACTACTTTGTGCTATATTGGTTGTTATCTTATGGCAGACCTAAACGACCTTGATCAAATCAAAAGTCTCGATAAATCAAACCTCCTAGGCTCAATTCAGTCTCTAGGAGACCAAGTTAAACAAGCGTGGGAAGAAACTCAAGCCCTTCTTATTGATACCAATTACTGCACTGGAATTGAAAATATTGTGGTTGCGGGTATGGGTGGTTCTGGGCTAAATGCCCATATCTTTAAAAGTTTATTTACCAAACAACTGAAAGTCCCTTTTGAAATCGTTAACGGCTATCAGTTGCCCGAGTATGTTAATGACAAAACTCTAGTCGTGCTCTCAAGTTTCTCCGGAAGTACCGAAGAGACTATTGCTGCGGGAAAACAAGCTGTAGAGAGAGGCGCCAAAATTACTGGTTTGTGCAGTGGTTCCACTCTTGGAGATTTTCTTAAAGGTGGTGGCTATCCAAGTTATATCTTCGATCCCAAATTTAATCCTTCGAACCAGCCCCGTATGGGCCTCGGGTACACTATCATAGGTCTAACCGGATTACTGATAAAGCTTGGGTTCGCCAAAGTAGAAGATAATTTTTCAGAACAAATTCTTAATTCAGTTGCAGCTGCAGGTAAGGACTACGGGATAGAAAGTACTCTCGCAAAGGAGGTGGCCCAAAAACTTAAAGACCATTTTGCGATTATTGTTGGGAGTGAATTTCTCACTGGAAATGCCCATGCTTTTGCCAACCAAACTAATGAAAATGCCAAAACCTTTTCCGCCTATCATCTTGTCCCTGAACTTAATCATCACCTACTTGAAGGGCTCACCAACCCTGCAACGCTTAAAACAAACGTCCAGGTAATTCTCCTTGAGTCCGATAGTTATATTGAAAAAAACAAAGCCCGCTATGAGGTCACCAAAAAAATCTTAGATAAGCAACAAATTCCTTACTACTCCTTGAATTTGACTGGTTCGGAAATTGAGCAATCGTTTCGGGTGTTAGTTTTTGGAAGTTACGTTACTTTTTACTTAGCCCTTTTGTACGATCTTGATCCTACCCCAATTCCCTGGGTCGATTTTTTCAAAGAAGAACTTAAAAAAATTTCCTAACCAAACTCCCTTTAAAAAGCAGACTTAAAGTTTTTTGCCAAAGATCATTTTTGAGTATATTTAGGGTTTTTTTGGCTGATAAAAGGGTCTAATTGTTTGTTGACAAACACCATATATAGCACTTATAATGAGACTCAACCACAATATATTGTGGATTTTTGATGGATTACATTAAAGCATCTGTGGAACAATTATGAAGTGTCCTTATTGCTCTAACTTAGAAACCTCAGTCCTAGATTCACGAGATTCGGAAGATCTGGCAACAATTAGACGACGTCGTGAGTGTGCTAAATGCACCAAAAGATTTACTACTTATGAAAGGACTGAGAACATTGATTTGATCGTACTTAAAAAAGATGGTCGGCGAGAAAACTTTGATCGGGCAAAAGTACTAAATGGCATTTTGAAAGCCTGCGAAAAAAGACCGGTGAGTCGTGATCTGATTGATCAAACAGTAAATAAGATTGAACTAGAATTACGCAATCTGGATACCACCGAAATCCCTAGTCAAAAGATCGGCGACTTGGTGATGCGTAGGCTTAAGTCAATTGATAAAGTAGCCTATATTAGGTTCGCATCAATCTATCGTCAGTTTGCAGATCTCGAATCATTTGAAAAAGAACTTCGCACCTTAAGCAAGAAACGTTCCTAACAGCGCTGTAAAGCTATTAAGGTAATATTCGCTACGTGAGTATTCCGTTAATAGAACTACAACACAAAGAGGGGAAAATACTAAAAGGGGATCCGTCCCCTTTTAGCTACACACCTCACAAGGTCTTACATGAAGGAGGACTGCCAATGGCTCGGACAAAAGGTTCCAAAAACAAGACCACCAAGACGGTGTACTCAACGGTCAATCCAACGATTGAGGAAAAACTAGCCGCCCCAAACTTCCAGCTTGATAATTCTCTCTACGATATCCTTCCCAAAGAGGACGGAACCGAGCTAGAAGGAATCCGACGTAAGGTCTTCACAGATAGGTACTCAAACAAAGACGCCAAAGGTGAACCCACAGAGCTACACCCAGAGGACATGTGGCGCCGTATTTCGGTAGGAATCGCCTCAGTTGAGAAGACCGCAGAGTTGAGAGCCAAATGGGCCACCAAATTTTACTCTGCTCTTAAAGACTTCAAATTTGTCCCTGCGGGACGCATCTTAAGCGGTGCTGGCACAGGGTACGAGGTTACTTTTTACAACTGTTTCGTCATACCATCCCCTCACGATAGCCGTGGTGGCATTATCGACAACCTCAAAACTATGATCGAAATTATGTCTCGTTCTGGTGGGGTTGGTATCAACCTTTCCTCTCTCAGACCTAGAGGAGCCCGAGTCAAAAAAGTAAACGGGACCGCCTCCGGTCCTGTGAATTGGGCAGAACTCTATAGTGTTGCCACTCACGATGTTATCCAGCAAGGCGGTAGTCGGCGTGGAGCCCTAATGCTTATGATGAACGATTGGCATCCAGATATCGAGGAGTTCATCACCGTCAAGCAAGATCTGAGCCGAATCAACGGCGCCAATTTGAGTGTCTGTGTCTCTGACTCATTTATGAAAGCTGTCAAGGAAGACCTTGATTGGAATCTACTGTACCCAAATGTTAAAGATGTCGACTACGATCGTCTGTGGGATGGGGATATCAAAAAGTGGATATCACTCGGTAAGGAGGTTGAGGTCTGGAAAACTGTAAAAGCCCGATCTATTTGGGATCTGGTATGTGAAGCAGCCTGGAAAAGCGCTGAACCTGGCGTAGTCTTTATCGAGCGCTATAACAAACTCAGCAACACTTGGTACTACGAAAACATTATCAGTGTCAACCCCTGCGTCACTGCTGATACCTGGATCCAAACTAATACCGGACCAAGACAGGTCAAGGAAATTATCGGAATCCCTTTCCGTGCCAGAGTCGATGGCCAAAACCAACAATATAGTATAGAAGGTTTTTTTAAGACTGGTACAAAAAAGGTACTGAAAGTTCAGACCAAAGAGGGTTACAGCTTAAAGCTTACCTCGGATCATCAAATTAAAAAGGTAACAGAATCCCAAACAGGTGTTGAGCAAACCACTTGGTGTGAAGCAGGAAAACTAGAGATCGGAGATAAGGTTTTATTAAACGACCACCGTCAAAATAATCAATGGTCTGGCAATTACACCTACGACGAAGGGTACCTAATCGGTCTACTAATCGGGGACGGGACGTTAAAATCGAACGAAGCAGTTCTTTCGGTCTGGCAGCCCCAAAACCTTACCACCGAAAAAGACACTGGTATCATGACTCAAGCACTCGCATCGGCTAACACACTACCTCACAGAAGTGATTTTAAAGGCTGGATGAGTGTAACTGGTCGGTACGAGTCTAGATTATCTTTAGCTTCAATCAAGAAATTAGGTAACCGATTAGGTCTCTACCCAGGCCACAAAAAAATTACGCCACATGTAGAAAAGACTTCTAGCATATTTTACCAAGGATTCTTAAGGGGCATGTTTGACGCTGACGGTTCTGTGCAAGGTAGTCAAGAAAAGGGTGTTAGTGTACGCTTATCTCAATCAGATTTAAACCTGCTAGAAGCGGTTCAAAGAATGTTATTACGACTAGGTATTGTTTCTCATATTTATCAAAACAGGAGAAAAGATATGCTAAAAATGTTACCCAATGGAAAAGGTGGGTATAAAAAGTACGCAACTAAGGCTCAACATGAATTAATTATTAGTGGTAGTAATTTACTCATGTTTGCCGAAAATATTGGTTTCGGTAGCACCGCAAAAGCAGAGAGACTAAAAAAACTTTTAGATAGTTACAAACGAGGCTTAAATAAAGAGGCTTATACTGCAACAGTAATCGGCATTGTAGAAAACGGTGTTGAAGATGTTTACGATGCCAAGGTACCCACACTTCACGCATTCGACGCTAATGGTTTCTATGTCCATAACTGTGGTGAACAAGGACTTCCGGCGTGGGGTGTCTGCAACTTGGGAGCTCTAAACTTAAGCGCCTTCGTTAAGAACGGCCAAATGGACTATGAAGAATTGGTTGAAAAATCAAAGATCGCGATGCGCTTTTTGGATAACGTGGTTGACGCCAATTACTACTTTTATGAAGAAAATGAAAGACAGCAAAAATCTACTCGCCGTACTGGCCTCGGAACAATGGGCTTAGGTGACGCCTTGATAAAGATGAAAATTCGCTACGGAAGTGACGAATCTCTACCTGTAATAGAAAAGATTTATCAAACCATAAGAGATGCCTCATACGACGCTTCAGCCCAGATATCATCGGAAAAAGGTCCTTTCCCAATGT
Source organism: Candidatus Woykebacteria bacterium RIFCSPLOWO2_01_FULL_43_14 (assembly GCA_001816835.1). GTDB lineage: Bacteria > Patescibacteriota > Microgenomatia > Woykebacterales > 2-01-FULL-43-14 > 2-01-FULL-43-14. The sequence goes on from MHDB01000016.1 coordinate 32,334, forward strand.
TTGATAAAGAAAAATACCTCCAAGGAGCATTTATCAAACAATTACCTAATTTAGTTCAAGAAAAAATAGCTGCTAAAGGCATCCGAAACGCCGTCTTACTTACCCAGGCCCCAACAGGAACAACATCTCTGCTGGCTGGAGCTTCCTCTGGTATCGAACCAGTTTACGATTTTGCCATGATACGAAGAGATAGGACTGGAGAGCATACTCTTTACCACCCATTATACGAGGAGTGGAAAAACGCCCATCCTAACGAGGAAGTCCCAAGTTACTTTGCCAGCGCCAATGACTTGACACCCGAAGACCACGTTCGAGTTCAAGCTATAATCCAGAAGTATACCGACTCTTCAATCAGCAAAACCGTTAACGCCCCCAATTCCCACACAGTCACGGATGTCAAAAAGCTTTATAATCTAGCCTACGAACTGGGCTGCAAAGGGGTTACTTACATGAGAGATGGTTCTCGAGCGGGGGTTCTGGAGCACATTACAGATAAAAAAGAGGCCAAAGTCCAAGAATCAAGAACGGATTTGCCACAGCCAGTAGGATTACGAATTCGGCCAGATATTTTACTTGGAGCCACCTATAAAGTCCGCACTCATGTCGGAACAGCTTTTATCACTATTAACGCGGACGAAACGGGGCGGCCATTTGAAGTCTTTATGAATGTCGGCAAAGCTGGTAGCGATATCAAAGCCGATGCGGAGGCCCTGGGCAGACTTATTTCTCTGGCTTACCGGATTCCGTCAGCCTACAGCGCAGAAGATATTACCAAAGAGTTGACTCTTCAGCTGAGAGGAATTGGTGGTAGCGACTCCTTAGGGTTTGGTAATGGACGGGTCCGCTCTCTAGCAGACGCTGTTGCTAAAGTCCTCGAGGACTACATGAAAGGCTCCAAACAGTCTGGGGTGACCATACCTGCTGTCCAAGAAACGCTTGATCTCGATGCACCAAAAGAAAACGCTTCGTTGAAAAGAGACCTTTGCCCAAGTTGTGGTCAGGCAAGCCTAGTTTACGAAGAAGGCTGCGGTAAATGCTATAACTGCGGTTTCTCGAAGTGCTAAAGCTTTATCAATCCGAATGGTGTCCGTATTGCAAAAATGTTAGAAATTGGATTGCCGAAAATCTCAATGAGGTTGAGATTGTTTATATTTCCCAACCCCATGACCGAAGCGCAAGGAAGCAAGTCTTAGAAGTAAGCGGCCAGGCATTCATCCCAACGTTACTTGACGCAGAAACAGGCACCATTATTGCTGACGACGATCAGAAAATAATCGAATACCTAGCACAAAAGTTTGGGAAATAAGGAACGAGTTGCATGATACCAAAGCCAGAGTCTTTACCAAAGATAAATCGTTTCAAAAGAGGTAAAGGTCTGGTGATTGTAAACACCGGTAACGGTAAAGGCAAAACAACCGCTGCCTTAGGTATTGCCCTGAGAGCGGCGGGGTACGGGCTAAAAGTTTTGATTTTCCAATTTGTTAAAGGCTCGTGGTTGTATGGAGAACTTGAATCTCTGAAGAAGCTTTCTCCCCAGATAGAAATTATCAGAGCCGGGGAAGGCTTCGTTGGCATTGTGGATGACAAACTTCCACGAGCGGTTCACGAAAAAGCAGCCCAAACTGCTTTGGAAAATGTTAGTCAACGGGTTACAAGTGGTGTTTATGATGTCGTCATCTTAGATGAGATTCTTGGCGCTATTGCCGGCAATCTTTTAAAAACAGAAGAGGTAGTCATGATGATAAAAGGCAAACCAGACTATTTAGACCTAGTTCTAACTGGACGAAACGCCCCCCAAGAAATAATTGATCTTGCTGATACAGTGACAGAAATGGTGGAAATAAAGCACCCGTTCCAAAAAGGGATCTACGCCAAACGAGGAATTGATTATTAAAAAGAAAAGCCCTTGGGTTTAACCAAAGGCTTCAAAAAGTTCTGGATGCTTCAATCTCACAAGAGTATACACAACGATCGTGTCAGCACACCAAATCTCCCCACTCATAATCATCCCCTCAATTTTTCCCAGAGGTACCAGAACAATTTCTATGTCCTCAGTTGGATCAAGTTTCTGTTCCCCACCCAAAACTACTCCGAGAGCCAGATACCCGAAGGTTTTTATTGAGTCCTTTGAAGGCGAACTGCAAGTCGTCCCTACATGTTCTAGGCTAACATATCTAGCCCCTGTTTCCTCCACTAGTTCTCTCTGAGCCCCTATTTCAGGTTCTCCATTATTTCTGCCAGCCGGAAATTCCAGCGTTACTTTCAGAACACCATGCTTATACTGCCGGACAAGGACAACTTCTCCCTTATCAGTAATAGGCATAACCATACTGACATCCCCAAGTTGGGAAACATAATAATCAATTTCAGTCCCATCGGGAAGCCGAACGCGCTCAACAAAAAGAGGGAACCACTTACTAGGAGAGATATCACGTCTATCAAGTACTGTCCAGGGACGTATCGTCACTACTCTACCCCCTTTCCAAAACTGAGTTAACGGATTGTACCATACTAGGGGGATTGTTGACAAAATGTTTTAGTTTGTTTAAAGTGTTGTTAATACCAATATAGAGGTAGCTAGCGAAGTCTGTGTGAATCAGACGCTGGGCCGCAACCGTCCACCACAAGGTGGACCCCACGAAGCTTTACGCGAAGTGGGGTATAGCCGGGTCGCCTAACTACTAAT
>MHDB01000017.1:0-23503 GCA_001816835.1 Candidatus Woykebacteria bacterium RIFCSPLOWO2_01_FULL_43_14
GTTGATATTAACTAAGACTAGAAGGTTTGGTCAGACCGTACCTTTTGGACCATTTTTAGTTATTGGTTCCCTGATCGCTTATCTTTGGGGAAGCCAAATATTTAGTTGGTACCTTAATCTTACTGCCAAATGACACACTATAGAACACAAAATTTAAATACTCTAAAATTTAGTCTATTTGCTAACCACTTATCTCAAATTTCACTTTTAGATTTTAATTCAATATACGTAAGGAGGCTTAGATGCAAAGTTTAGTCCAGAACCAAAAGGGTTTTACCTTAGTGGAGCTGCTAATTGTAATTACAGTAGTGGGTATTTTGTCCTCGGCAATTATTTCTGGTATGAATCCGGGCAAAAGATTTCGTGAGGCTAGGGACTCTCAACGGAAAGGCATAGTCCAAGTTGTTGGTTCAGGGATGGAAGTTTGTTACACATCAAATGGTGGTAGTTACACCACACCTGACAACTGTGCGAGCTTAGCGGAACTGGCAACCAAGAACTACGTTAAGGTGAACTATACGGGTTATGTGGTCTACGGGGCGCCGAGCGGTGCGGATGAGTATACCATTGCCAATACTGGTTGTGTCGCTGCCAAGCTCGAAGAACCAATTGGTTCTAACACTCACTGGAAATATACTACCACTTCTGGTCAGGCTCAGGCTGCCACTTCAGGTTGCTAAAAGCCTATGGAACAGTCAACAAAGAAGAGATCTAGTCAGGTTGGATTTACACTAGTCGAAATAATGATCGTGGTAGCTATGATTGGCTTACTTGCCTCTTTTGGTTATAGTAGCTATGCTCAGATCCAAAGCCAAGGCACTGACTCGAAGCGAAAAACAGATCTTGGTCAAGTCAAATCCTCACTTGAACTGTATTACAGTGTAAAAAATCAGTATCCAGCATCTATTACCTGGGGAAGTCCTGTTTGGCTAGAGGGAGCTTACACTTATATGAAGCCAGTTCCCCAAGACCCAAAATTTGGTTTGGGTTCTCAACCCAATTATTGCTACACTACATCAGGAAGCCCCCCTAGTAGCTATACTCTTTATGCCAATCTTGAAAATAGCAATGATAAAGATATAAAAACGACTGCTACTTGTCTAGGAAAAAACTACAATTACTATATCACAAGTCCGTTTTAGGTCTCGGTTATATTGCTTAGGATTGGTTTTATGTTAAATTTAGACTATGACAACTGCCCTAACACGTTTCTTTAGTATTTTCTGTTATCTCGATACGTTTCCAAAGAAAGGTTTTACTTTAATTGAAGTTCTCCTTACCATGATGATCCTAGCTTCTTTATCAGCACTGACCTTTGCCGGTTTTTCAAGTATTTCCAAGGGGCAGTTACTTAAAGATGCTACTGGTCAGGTCAAATCTAACTTGAGATACATCCAGAACCAGGCAGTGAGCGGTGTCAAACCGAGCGGTTGTAGCTTAGAGTTACTTGAGTCATATAGAGTAGTCATTAATAGTGCTTCTGGAGTATTAGACTCATCTGTGCTATGTGGGGAAGTTACGGTGGCTCTTGTTTCCCAAACACTTCCAAGTAATGTTTTCTTCCGAGCAATTTATCTAAATAGCGCTCAAGTTTCTAGCCTAGACGTGAGGTTTTTGCCAAACGGCCAAACTGAATTTTATGACTCCGGTACTAAAGTTACAAGCATAAATTCAGTTTATCTGGAAGTGGTTTATGGATCGTCGACCTCGTCTGGGGAAGTTTACAGAATTTATCTAACGTCTGATGGTGGTATATATGAAACTAACCCAAGCTAAAAGTCATTACATAAGCAATAAAGGTGCTCTTTTACTCGAGGTTTTGACCGCTTTGGGTATCGGGGCCATACTCGTGGCCGCCCTTACCCAACTAGGAGTTAAGTCTTTGAGAGAGAGCACTATTTCGCAGCGGCGAAGTAGCTTAACTAGGTTGGCTCAGCAGGGTATAGAAGCTGTTAGAAGTATTCGGGATCAAAATATTCGTGGCGCTTTTATTGATACTTCTTGCAGTCTTGTGGTCAACCCAAGTAATGATCCTTATGCTGATGTGCCTACTTGTAATGAGTGGGTTGATGTTTGGCGTTGGGAATACCCCACGCCGAGCACGTTTCGTCTGAGTGCGCCCAATGAGTCTTTGGGCAATACATTTTGGGTGATGAGCAGTAGCAGTGACCCTGAAATATTAGACAACATCAGTCGTTTGGTGACTATATCTGAACTTACGCCGGCCGACCCAAAAATCAAAAAAGTAACCGTTAAGGCCTACTTTACCGATGGCACTAACACCTACACTTCCGAGCAAACGACTTATCTGAGAAAGCTCCCTGGTAGTTAGATATGATCATAAAGAATTCCATGTTAAGACAAAAAGGTTTTACTCTGATAGAAGTACTTATCGCAATTGGTATTATTGTCGCGATCAGTGGTGTAGCAGGAGACACGTTCTTTAGTGTTTATCGGAATTATACTAAGGCCAATCTGACTCTTGAGGCTAAACAGCAAGGTAACAGCGTGCTATCTTTAGCGGAGAAAAGTCTAAGGGACGCTCTAAATGTGTCAACTATTAGTAGTCAGGTATTACAAGTAACAAAGAGACCCAATATTTATGAGGAAATTGGTTGTGTGTCAGGTAGCGCGAGTACTAATGGTTACATTTATAGTAAAGTTGGGAGTGCTAGTTCACCCGAATCGAAGCTAACAAATGACGATTTAAGATCAGGTGTTAATGTCAAAAACTGTGTTTTCAGTGTGGACTATGTTGCCGATAAACCAACTGTCAAGACGCTTAAAATCTATTTTGAACTGACTCAATCCGTAAGCGCACCTAGTCGTGTAGAGTTCCAAAGTTCGATCCCGTTTGAACTCACACTTGTACTAAGGAACCAGTAGGTGCTCTTAGACTAGGACATAACGAAATGTATTGCTCCATTAGTTAAGTTCTGATATTATTGATTAGATATATTAAGGAGGAAGGGTAAAAACCCTAAAACTAATGCCTGCTCAAAACACTTTTGGCCTAGATATTGGTACATCAACTACCAAGTTAATTCAGCTTAATAAAAACGGTGATAAGTTTGATCTTATTGCCCATGGAATTATTAGTTCACCGCCTCGAGCTTTGGCTTCAGAAGCTATAGAAGATCAAGAGGAACTCTCGGAAGTACTCAAAAGATTGGTTGACGAAGCCAGACCGACTACCAAAAATGTTGTAACAGCTCTTCCTGAGTCTCAGATATTTACCCGAGTTATTGATATGCCTTTATTGTCTGAGTCAGAGCTAGCCTCGGCTCTAAAATGGGAAGCTGAACAGTACGTTCCCCTACCCCTAACCGATGTTGAGCTGGATTGGCAAATACTTGACCAAATTACTTCAACCGATGCCAAAAATCCAAAGATGGAAATACTTCTCGTAGCTGCTCCAAAACTATTGGTGGAGAAATACATGAAGGTGCTGAATATGGTTGGTTTGAACCCTCTTAGTCTCGAGACCGAGCCGATAGCCTTAAATAGGTCTCTTCTGACCAGTGTTTCTTCTAGCCCGACAACGTTAATAATAAGTTTCGGAGCTTCCACAACCGATGTTTGTATTATTCGCTCCGGTAAGCTCACCTTTACACGCTCAATTTCCACTGGGGGTATAGCTTTGAGTCGTGCTGTGGCACAGGATTTAGGTTTTGAACTGAGTCAGGCTGAAGAATATAAGAAAACTTACGGTTTAGACGCAAGCCAACTTGAAGGTAAGGTCATGCAAAGCATTAAGCCTGTCTTCGACGTTGTGGTAAATGAAATAAGACGCGCTTTGGCCTATTACTTAGGTAAAAGACCAGATGATCCGATCAAAAGGGCTGTTGTTACTGGTGGGAGTGCCAAAATGCCCGGTTTGGTAGTGTATCTTGCCAATTCTTTAGGGGTGGAAGTCCAGATTGGTAATCCTTGGGAAAATATACTTTTGCCCCCGAGTAACAAACAAAAATTGATTGACCAGTCTGTAGAATATGCTACTTGTGTCGGATTGGCTATGCGAGAAGAGCAAGATGCCTAAGAAACAGATAAACCTGATTCCTAAAACAAGCGAAACTGAGATCAAGGAGCAGTCTCAAAAAAGGAAATTTCGAGTTTTTTCGATTGTGGTCCTTATCCTAGTTATACTTTTGATGGCCTTTTTTTATCTCGTCGAAGCATATCTCAATTTGAGTATCGCGTCAGTTAAGGATCAGAATGCCAGAAGTACCGCCACCCTAAAAGGGCTAAATGAGAACGAGAGCGTCTTGAGAGGGATTGAGGCTAAACTAATAAGGTATCGAGCAATCCAGAGTGAGTACCCAGAGTACCCGAGACTATTCAAAATGGTTTCCGATGCCTCGCTAGGCCTTGTTGACATTTTGGGAGTCGTTGTGGAAAAGGACCACTCAATGGAAATAACTGTTGAATCTGTAGATAAAAGCGCAATGGCTAGTTTTCTAGGAGTCTTTAATACACTTGCTCTGAAAAACAATTTTCGAGAAACTCAAATAAAAGAACTTAACGCTCAACCCCAAAAATCGTATAAGATTATTCTTAGTTTTAGGTGGTGATGGATGCTTAATTTTTTCAGGTCAAACACGACTGTCAAAAGTGAAATGGAGCGACTCAGGGGTCGTTCTAAGTACTTCCTGCCAATGCTCAGTGTTACACTTTTTGGTCTTGCCGCATCCCTTGTGTTTGTGCCCAAGTTTTCTGAATTGACTGGTTTGAAGCTGGTTTTAGATCAAGAACATGCAACTAAGAAGAGTTTAGAGCAAAAAAACAGTGATCTGTCCTCGATAGATTTATTAGGTAAGAAAAACGACCTGGCTTCTCTAACTTACCTTTTACCAGACGAGGAGGACTTAACATCCTTGATCTTGGGTGTGACTAGGCTATCTCAAGGTGAGGGTTTGGCTGTAACTGATTTGAAACTTGATCTAAAAGCTAAGTCAAATTTTTCAGTAAAGTTTGGGTTTGACGTAAAAGGTTCCTATCCCGCGATCCAAAACCTAGTTTTAAAACTTCCCCAGATAAAAAGGATGTATATCCCAGATAAGTTTGAGCTTCGTTATCTAGGATCTGACCAGGGATATGTAGCCTCTGTATCTCTATCAGCTCCTTTTGCCCCCCTGCCAAAGGATTTAGGCGAAGCCACAAGTGCGATTCGAGATTACACGGAAGAGGAAAAGAAATTAGTCGACACAATAGCGACCTTCCCAGTTTATATAGACACCCTAGTTCAAGATGAAACTACGACGCCTGCTACCAAGATTAACCCCTTTGAGTAGGTTGCTGCTTTATCAGGTCAGGACGATTTTTCTTGGTTTTCTCCAAAGATTTCTCAAGACGCCACTCTTTGATTTTTTGATGATCGCCAGAAACTAGGATTGAGGGTACCTTTTGGCCATCATACTCAGCTGGTTGAGTATACTGTGGATACTCTAATAATTTGTATTTGCCTTCAGGGGTGTCGTAGTCTTCAAAAGACTCCTCAGTTGAAGATTCGGGGTCCCCTAGCGCGCCTGGTAGCAATCTGGTTATGGAGTCAATGACAACAAGAGCGGGTATCTCACCGCCACTAAGTACGTAGTTGCCGATTGATAACTCTTCATCAACGTAAGGCAATATTCGTTCATCTACCCCCTCGTAGTGACCACAGATGAGGATAAGTCGTTTACTTTTTGATAGCTCTTTAGCCTTTTCTTGGGAATAGTTTTTACCAGAGCTACTGAGTAAGATTATACGTGTTGATGATGTCTCCTGATCAATCAGTAGGCTTTGTAAGGCCTTATGGAGTACGTCGACCTTAATAACCATACCTGGACCACCACCAAACGGTTTATCATCCACTGTTTTGTGGGTATCTGTAGAGAAGTCCCTGATGTTTACGACATTTATGTTCAGAATGTGTTTGTCTAGACTGCGTTTTAAAATACTATAGTTAAGGGAATCAATAAAAGCTTGCGGAAATAGAGTTAGAATATCAATCTGCATTAGGTTAACGCTGACCAAGACTACTTTTCTTCAGCCTTATCGGGCGAAGAATCTTCGGCGTCTTGATCTTTTTGGTCTTTTTGGTCTTTATCTTCCTTGGGCTCCGATTTGGAATCACCTAATTCCTCTGGCGCCTCTTCGTCTTTTGGTTTGTCAGCCTTTACTTCTTCTGGCTCCACTATGGAATCAGAGCTAGAATTAGAATTCGTACCTGTATCCGAACCTGAGTTTGTCTCTGAGTCCTCTTTATCGACTCTATCTTGCTCAGTTAACTCAAGATTTACTTTTTTGTCTTGTTTGATTGCGGGGATTCGGATAATCGTACGAATGGACTTGATGACCTTACCCTCTTTGCCGATAATTTTACCCATGTCCTCAGGATCTACGGTTAAGGTAAAGTTTAGAGTACCTTCGCTATCAGTACTCTCGTCTAGTTTTACTTTTTCTGGGTGGTCTACTATTGAGTTAACTATATCTAGTAAAAGCTGTTTCATGTGTGACTCCTTTTAATGTCGCCCAGAGAAGTGGCGGTATAAACTTGATACTGTTTTGCTAGGTTTGGCGCCAACGCTGGTCCAGTAACTGTATCTATCCTTGTTTAGTTTAACTGAGGACGGTGATACTGTTGGATCGTAGAAACCCAACTCTTCGATATATTTACCATCTCTTTTTTCACGACTGTCAATTGCGACAATTCGGTATTTTGGTTGATTTTTTACTCCTAAACGAGTAAGTCTTAGTGTAACCATAGCTTTGACTATTCTACCTGGTTTTCTGCCATTTTGCAAGCGCGGCTTTGGCTGCTTCCTGCTCCGCCTGTTGTTTACTTCGGCCAAAACCCTGAGCTACCAGCTCTTCACCGATGTAAACGCCAGTGGTGAACTCTTTCTCGTGGTCAGGACCCTCCTCTTTTATGATTCGGTAGAGCGGGGTCGCATTTTTTTCATCTTGAGACATTTCCTGAAATTTACTTTTGTAGTCCTTGTAAAGCTCTTTTTCGATGATATCCTCAAGTTTAGGGAGTAAATACTTTTTCACAAACCCATCGGCTGCCTTTATTCCTAGATCAAGGTAAATAGACCCAAGCAGAGCCTCGAAAGTATTGGCTAGGAGGTATTGCCTTACTCTCCCACCGGTAGCTTCCTCACCTCGGCTTAGGAAAAGGTATTCACCCAAACCCAACTCCTGAGCGATGTTAGATAGGATTTTGGCGTTAACGATAGACGCACGGAAATTAGTGAGGTCTCCTTCGGGATGGGAAGGGTATTTTTCAAAAAGATACTCCGAGACTACAAAAGAAAGAACAGAGTCACCCAAAAACTCCAGCCTTTCGTTGTTGCCAATTTTTTCCTCTGAGTGCTCGTTGAGGTAAGAACGATGGATAAAGGCGTTTCGGAGTAGATCTTTACTTTTAAATTCTAGGTTTAACTCTTGCTCAAGTTCGTTTAAAGGTTTCATTAAAAGTTAACTCTTTCCGACACAAGTTCGTTTAGATCAGAAATTGTGTCTACTTTGGCTAGTTCCTCGCGTGGTAGATTTATTCCAAACTTATTTTCCACAGCAGTAATAATGTCCGCTATAGAAATGGGGTCAGAGTTTAGGTCTATACTAAAGTGGGAGTCCTCGTGTATATCCCCTTTTGGGACCCCAAGTTTTAGCGATACGATATTTATTAATTCTTCTAAGACGTTTGTCATTTCTTTTTTTCCTTCTTCGGAGCCTTAGTTGTCATTTCTGGCATTAAGTTTCGTACGACAGTTCCTAAAACACCATTGATGAATTTTCCGGAGTTCTCACCACCAAATTCTTTCCCGAGCTCTATAGCCTCATCGATAGCGACTTTGGGGGGAACATTTTTGGCGAAATGGAGCTCAAATATGGCAATTCTCAGCGCTTCTAAATCAATTTTGGCAATTTGTTCTATAGGCCATTCCGGTGCGCTCTCTTCAATGATTTTATCTATGTCGTCTAAATTCTCAGTCACCCCTTTAACCAGAAATAGGGCAAGATCGTTATCTACCTGGCCTGGGATTTGAAAATCGTCTTGATCCTGACACTCTTCCAAATCGCGCTCAATTATTTTTTCGACATCAAGAGACTGGAAACTCCACTCGAAAAGTGCCTGAAGAGCTACTTTTCTTGCTTCATGTCTGGGGTCTGAGGAAATCTTTGTCTGTGTGCTTTTGTTTTCTGTCTTGGGCATATTAGCGTGCTGAATTAAACTATTTCGCTACTCTTGTTACTTTTGGAACGGATTTTGGTTTTATAACTACTAGTTTATTATACTTACCGCAGTTTCTACATACATTGTGGGCTATTTTAAGGGAACTACATTCAGGGCACGCCGAAAGTATAGGTAGCGTTATATTAAAGGTGGCTCTTCTTAGACCTTGTCTTATGCTTGATAGTTTTTTCTTTGGTTGCGGGGCCATGTTCCTCCAGTTAAATAATTTGAGTTTATTATACAAGGACTATCAATTTTAGGCAAGCCTAGGATAAAGTTTGGTTTGCGTTTGCGACGCTAATTAGGACTTATGTCCTTTTGGTTAGTTATGCGATTATACAAACTGGGCCAAGACTGTAGCGAGGGGTCTTCACTGACTAGTTTGGAAATCCAAAGTTTAGTTTTCTCGATAGTTTGTAAGTCGGACATTTGGGCAATTTTTAGATCGATTAAACCATGTTGAGCTGTCCCGAATACTTCACCTGGACCCCTCAGACGTAAGTCCTCCTCTGAGAGTTTAATACCCGAATAATGCTTGGAGAGTAGATTTAGTCGTGACAGCACCCTAGGGCTAGAGCTGTCGGTAAAAAGTAGGCAGTACGATTGTTGGTCTCCTCTGCCAACACGGCCTCTTAACTGATGTAATCCGGATAGACCAAATCTATCGGCAGTCTCAATTAACATGACAGTGGCACTAGGAATATCAATTCCTACTTCTACTACAGGAGTGGAAACTAGAATATCATATAACTTGCCTCGAAAATCCTTTAGAATTTCTTCCTTTTCTTTGGATTTTTGTCTGCCGTGAAGAAGAGCAAGTTTTAGGTCTGGAAAAACTCCGGTTTTAAGACGGTCGTACTCCAAGGTAGCACTTTTAACGGTTTGAAGTGACTCAGAGGGCTCAATAAAAGGACAGATTATAAAAGCCTGGTGGCCCATCCCTACCTCTTTACGGATAAATTGATACGCCCCTAGGCGTTTTTCTTTTGGCACAACATAGGTTTTTATTCTTAGTCTATTTTTGGGTAGTTCATCGATAATTGAAATATCCAGGTCGCCGTAAAGAGTAAGGGCTAAAGTTCGTGGAATTGGGGTGGCGGTCATGGTTAGGATATGAGGAGTTTCGGTTTTGGTTCCTAAAATAGCTCGCTGCTCCACGCCAAAACGATGTTGCTCATCAATGACTACTAAACCGATCAGGGAGTAATTCATTTTTTCTTGAAGCAAGGCATGGGTGCCTATATAGATATCGTACTCACCTTTTTTGTCTGGCTTCCTTGAACCGGTGACAAGAGAAATTTTAAGACCCTTAGGCTCAAGCAAGTTTTTTAGTGTTTGGTAGTGTTGCAAGGCCAGTATTTCAGTCGGAGCCATAAAAATGCTTTTTCGGTTATTGGTGTAGGTTATATAGCAGGCTATACTAGCCACCGCAGTTTTCCCACTTCCTACGTCACCTTCAAGCAGACGGTTCATAGAAATTTCTTTAGCCAGATCGGATCTGATTTCGGCCAGCACCCGTTTTTGAGAGGAAGTTAGCTCAAAAGGAAAACTCTTGATAAAATTTTTCAAAGGCTGCTCCCCGATCTTAAGCGGGTTTGTCCGAGCCTTATTTTTCCACTCTTGCTTATAAAGAAGCGCTCTTCCCTCCAAGATAAAAAGTTCGTCAAAGGAGAGTCTCGTTTTGGCAAGGGAAAGACTTTCAAAACTGTTGGGAAAATGGATTTGTTGGTAAGCGGTTCCGATGCCGACCAGATTCTCGGCTTGGATTATATTTTCTGGTAAGAACTCCTCAAAGAGCGGGTTTTGTGCTAGGACATCACTAATTATCAATCTTAGCCACTTGGAGCTTAATTTGTAGGTTTCGGGGTAAATAGGGACGATTCTTTGGGTATGGAGAGTTCCAGTAGACTGTTTGGCTGTGGTTAACACTTCATATTCAGGACTAATAAAAGCGTCTTTGTTGTTGAACTTGTCTACCTTACCCCAAAGGTTGACTTTTAGTCCTTCTTTGAGAGTGCGGGTGATAAAGGGTTGGTTGAACCAGACTACATCAATGACTCCTGAGCTATCCGCTACTTTACCCAAAGTTAGGAATTTACCTGAGCGAGTCCGAATGTTTTTTATTTGCCAGATTTGAGGCGAGATGAGGTTTGTTTGGTCTGGAAGAAGCTCGGAGATGAGGACTACTTTGGTCAGGTCTTGGTATCTTGAGGGAAAGTGATTAATAAGATCAAAAACTGTGTTAATACCAAGTTTAGCCAGGCGTTGGGTAAGCGCTGGACCAACTTTCGGAAGACTCCCAACCTTAGCGTGCAGATCAACCATTGGTTTAAGGAGCAATTATGCTAACAAGAGGTAAAATAACCAAACTGATTATGATTACTGTCGTAATTACTATCCAGAGAAACCGGCTTTTATGAAAACTTTTCATTACTGTTCTCCTTTATAGACTATTTTAGCTATGTGTTTTTTCCCAGACTTTATAATAGAGCCACTTTCTGGAATGAAGTTAAAATCAGTAATTTTTTCTCCATCATCAGATACAGAGCCTTGTGAAATTAATCGCCTTGCCTCAGAGTTTGACCCAGCAAAATTTGCGCTCACTAAAATGTTTGTAATAGTAGCAACGGATTTTGGTGTGCTTAGAGTTATTACCGGTATGTTAGAAGGCAGCTCTTTGCGCTGCACCACGCTCTCAAAATTTTCCTGAGCCTCCTTTGCTACGTGCTCGTTATTCAAGAGTTTAATCACCTCGTAAGCTAAAATTTTCTTAACATTGATTGGATTCTCGCCAGATTTAAGTTGTTGATCGTATTGTTCTACTCTTGCTTCCTCTACCCTAGTACATAGAATAAATGCTTTTGTGATCATCCCATCAGGAAAGGCCATAACTTTGGCATACATGTCGTTTGGATTATCTCGCAAAGAAATAAAACTCCCTTCAGACTTACTCATTTTCCTTCCCTGGTCATCCTCAAGTAGTTGTAGTGTTAAAACAAACTTTTCCTTGCCTTTTAATTGTTTCATTAGGGTTCGACCAGCTAACATATTAAATGTTTGATCGCTCCCCCCTATTTCTAAATCAACGTTCATAGCAACGCTGTCATAACCTTGCATAAGCGGATAAAGAAATTCATGGAGTGAGATGGGTTTATTTTCCTTGATGCGCTTATCAAACATATCTCGTTCGATCATTTGTTGTACTGTAAAATGACTAGCGATCTCTATCAAATCCCTAAAGGTGACCTTGTCATTCCATTCTGAGTTAAATTTTACCTCGGCTGAATTGGTTCCGCCAAAGTTCAGGATTTTTCCACCTTGGTCCTTGAAAGTTTTTGCGTTTTCTTCAACTTGTTCTCGAGTGAGCTTAACCCGAGTGGCTGATTTGTCTGTCGGGTCGCCGATCATTCCGGTAAAATCACCAATCAGAAATATAACCTTGTGCCCGAGCTTTTGAAAATCAGCCAATTTTAGTAAGGTGATGGCATGACCAAGATGAAGATCTGGGGCCGTAGGGTCATACCCACAGTAGAGTGTTATTTTTTTATCTGTGTCTAAAACCTTTCTTAACTCTTCTTCTGAGGGGTAAATTTTCTCTACTCCACGCTTAAGCGCGGTTTCTAAATCACTCATACTGTAAATTCTAGCAAAATTCTTCCAATCAATCTATAATCTACTTACAAACTTCCACACCTGGTGTGGAATAGGTTTGCACACGCGGAGATTTAGTATGCCGACTAGAAAAGTGCCTTTAGTCAATGATCATTACTACCATATTTTTAATCTAGGTGTTGCCAGACAGCCTATTTTTCATGATAAGAGAGATTACTCTCGCTTTCTTAGGACAATGGATTACTATCGTTATGAGAATCCTTCTCCAAAATTTTCTACCTATATCGCATCTATCGCGTCAGAAAAACCAATCTCTGGTAAAGGCTCTAAAATAATCGATCTGATCTCTTATTGTCTTATGCCAAACCATTTCCACTTTTTACTGAAGCAAAATATGGATAAGGGAATAATAGACTTTATTCGTAAATTATGTAACAGTTATGCAAAATATTTTAATGTGAAAAGTGAACGAATCGGTCCATTATTTCAAGGTGAATTTAAATCAGTATTAATAGAAACAGAGGAACAATTACTCCATGTTCAAAGATATGTACACTTAAATCCTTATTCCTCAGTTGTGGTTAATGATGTCGAAGAAAACTCAAAATATCCGTATTCATCTTTACATGAATATGTGAATCCAAGCAAAAGCGACATCACAAACCAGGATATAATTATGCACCATTTTAGTGACTTGTATCAATATAAAAGTTTTATTGATGATCAAGCTGACTACCAGAGAACTTTAAACAATATTAAGCATCTAACATTGGAGTAATCCGCATGTGCAGGTTCAAACCACACCAGGTGTGGCAAACTTAGACCTTAGCTGGTTGACCGATTAGTTTGTCGAACAATAGGCCGAGTGGGTAAGGAATCATCAAAGAAAAGCTTTTGGGTTGTCTATATGCTCTATCGTGTGAGAGCTCAGAGCGCTATCAAATTCCTGATCTTTAAATGGTAGGTGGTAAATGTCTTTAATAAGGATAAAATTAGCTACATCTTTATGCCTAAATATGTCAGCGTTTACTCCCCCGCCGTCAGTTTTACCACAACAAATGTTAAGGTCCCAACATTGTCTTTCGACAGTTTGATTTTTTAGATACTTGTAGCTGAACCAGTTTAGTAAGAGCAGTATTATTACAAGACTTATCAAGATATACCTACAAAGATTGGACTACAAAGTTAGGCGCTTTATGCTAAAATGTCTCTAATATGGTGTATTCAAGCTTCCCCTCCTCTCCCCAAAGAGCATACCGAAATATATTCGGGAAACGAAGCAGAAATCGGAAAATCAAAATCCTTAGTGCCCTGATTATGACCGGTTTCGTTTTTTTTATCGCTGGTTTACTAGGATTGGTGATAGCTTTTGGTGTCGTTGCCAAGGATTTACCTTCTCCCAATAAGTTAAAAACTAGAGACGTAGAGCTCTCAACCAAAATTTTTGATCGTAATGGTGAGCTTCTTTATGATATTTACGGTGACCAGAATAGGACTTTAGTTACTCTGGATAAAGTTCCTAAAGATCTACAGCACGCGACCCTTGCCATCGAGGATAAAAATTTTTACAAGCACGAGGGCTTCGACTTTTTGGGTATAGGTCGGGCCTTTATGAACGTAGTTATTAATCGGGATTTTAGTGGTGGTGGTGGCTCCACTTTGACCCAACAACTTGTCAAAAACGCTCTTCTTTCTAACGAGCAGACTTTTATTCGAAAATTTAAAGAATTAATCTTGGCGTTATTAATTGAGCAGAAGTACACTAAAGACGAAATTCTCCAGATGTATCTAAACGAAGTTCCCTACGGTGGGACTGCAGCTGGTATAGAAGCGGCTTCCTACACTTATTTTGGCAAAAGTGTTAAGGATTTGACTTTGGTAGAATCGGCGGTTTTGTCAGGACTCCCCCAAAAACCTACAACTTACTCTCCGTTTGGCAGCAATCCTGATGCTTATATTACAAGGACTAAGGACGTTTTAAGACGAATGCGTGAGGATGGATACATTACCAAGGATCAAGAAGAGCAAGCCAAAAACGAGATTGAAGGTCTCAAATTTGCCCAGCAAGGTGGTAACATTCGTGCGCCTCATTTTGTGATGTACGTTCGGGAAGAGCTAGTAAAACGGTTTGGTGAAAAAACTGTGTTGACTGGCGGCCTGCAGGTTACCACCAGTCTAGATCTTAAAGTTCAAGATAAAGTTCAGGAAGCTGTGACTAAGGAGTTGTCAAAGCCAGAGTATCAAAGGTTAAAAGTTGGTAACGGTGCTGCTGTTGTCCAGGATCCTAAAACAGGTGAAGTTTTGGCTATGGTGGGCTCAATGGATTACTTCAATACCGAAAAAGACGGGAACTATAACGTAGCAACAGCCCTTAGGCAGCCAGGGTCCTCTATAAAACCAATTAACTATGTTACTGGTTTTAAGAAAGGTTACACCCCTGCCACCATGTTCATTGATAAGGAAACAGAGTTTTCCAACGGCGAGGGCCAGCCTCCGTACAAACCCAGAAACTACGATAGCAAATTTCATGGGCCAGTACAAATTCGATACGCTCTCGGCAACTCGTACAATCTTCCAGCGGTAAAAATGTTGTATACCAACGGTGTGAAGGAAATGCTTACCACCGCTAAGGACATGGGCATAAATACCCTGACTGATGAAAGTCGCTATGGACTCTCCCTAACTCTTGGTGGTGGTGAGGTTAAACTCCTTGAGCTTACCAATGCCTACAGTGTCTTTGCCAACGGTGGTGTTAGGGTTGATCCGGTGTCCATACTAAGAGTAGTTTCGGCTCAAGGAAAGGTCCTGGAGGAATATAAACAGACTAAAGGTCGTCAAGTACTGGCCCCTGAGCACGCTTATCTAATAAACGATATTCTCTCTGATCAGAGTGCCAAATACGACGCTTTTGGTGTAGGTGCGGCGACCAATATTCTAGGTGTGAAGGGTCATAAAGTGGCTGCCAAAACTGGAACTACCGATGACATTAAGGACAACTGGACAATGGGTTACACGGCGTCTTATACAGTTGGTGTTTGGACTGGTAACAATGACGGTACACCTATGGCTTCAGGACTTGTTTCTGGTATCACCGGGGCTGCGCCGATTTGGCATAGCATTATGGTGGAGGTTCTTAAGGACAAAAAATTGGAAGAATTCACAAAGCCGGCAGGTATTGTTCAGATGGAGATTGACAAAGTTTCAGGTATGAAACCAGGACCTTATTCTGAAAAACGTACTGAGTATTTCGCCAAATGGCAGGTACCTCAAAGAGAAGACGACATGCATAAGAAAATAAGAATCTGTAAGCCTACCGGTAAGTTGGTAACTGACAGCTGCCCACCTGAGGAAATAGAGGAAAAAGTGTTTCTAGTGCTTTATGACCCGGTTACAAAACAAAGCTGTGATCCCTGTCCGCCAGGCGATTCCGACACTAGTTACTATAACCCGACTGGTAAAGAAGAACCCTTGGTTTCCATTTCTAAACCAGACCCTGGGGACAATCTTAAGCGTGAATTTGAAGTCGTGGCCGATATCAAGAGCCCCTACACTCTAACAAAAGTGGAGTTTATGTTTGATAACATTGTAGTAGCGACCTCAACGACCCCTCCTTTCCAGTATACGTATACTGTGGATAAGGGCGCTCCAGCAGGAAAACATACTATCTCGGTAAAGGCTACTGACTCGGCTGGTAACGTCGGCGCTGATGAGGTTGAGATTGCTTTACTGGATTAGTTAACTCCTTAGCTCGCAATTAAGCCCATCTTTCAAAAGTTTTTCGATGTTCTTTCGCAAGCCATTGACCTCATCTTCTATTAAAGTTTTTTCAGGAGACTGAAAAGTAAGTTTTATACTTACAGACCTCTTACCTGTCCCCAAAGACTGATTGGTGTAGATATCACTGATTTGTCTATCGACCAGCAGTATCTCATTGGCTGAATCAATGACGTTTAAAATTGCCTCAATGGTTGTATTTTGAGGTAGGAGTATAGAAATATCTTGAGATACACTTGGGTATTTGGGCAATGGCTTAAATGAGACAGCTGTATTAGAGAAAGACACGATTTTGTCTAGAAAGAATTCAAAGTAGAACCAGTTACCTTCCAGGTCAAAAGTATTCAAAACTGAGGTTTTCAACTTGCCCATTTTTCCTAGCCCGGAGTCCCCAGCCGTAACAGTTGCTGTTTGAAAAGAATCGCAAAATTCTAACTCCCCATCTCGGAAGACTAGCGAGCCGTTAAATTTTATCCTATTAAGCAAGTCCTCGAGCAAACCCTTTAGGGTGTAAAAATCCTGAGTTGGATAAATACCAGCAAGGATTTTTGGCTGGTTAGTAAGTAAATTTTCTGGGTTAAATTTTTCGACAAAGATTCGTCCTATTTCGAAGTAAGGGTAATTAAAGCCATTTTTCTGATTGCCCCTGGCACTGTTCAAGAGCCCGGTTAATAATGTGGGCCGAAGGTACTCAAAATCTTGGGACATGGGTTGTTTGACTTTAGCTAAGTTAGCGCTGTCGAGTCCGAGGTTTTCGATATCCGTTTTTCCTACCAAAGTATATCCAACCGCTTCCAAAAATCCCCAGTCAACTAAAGTGTGTTTTATGACTGATACCAGATCTCTTCCCTCTGTTCTTAGGGGTGGAGTGCCTGATGGTAGAGTTGTGGGCAGTGCATTATACCCGTAGATTCTGCCAATTTCTTCAAGTATATCGACCGGGTTTTCAATATCTCTTCGCCAACTAGGAATATCTATACGAAGTGTCGGCGTCTCGCTTAAAGGAAGATAAACAGTTTGAAAACCTAAACTTTTTAAAATCTGTGATACTTGGTCTGGGGTTAAATGTAACCCTAGAACTTTTGGAATGAGATTAAGATCAAATTCGATGCTGTTTTTGGCCTCATTAGGAAGGCGGAAAACTGGTTTAGAAAACGCTCTAGCGTTGCAATCATTCTCGGCTAGTTCTACGGCCCTTTCTAAGGCTTTGGCAGGCCCCTCATTATCAAGGAGCTTTTCAAATCTGTTTGAGGCCTCTGTTCTGAGACCCAAGTGAAGTGAAGTTTTTCTGATTCTCACAGGGTCGTATATTGGAACAAGCAGCAGGGCCCTTTTAGTTTTTTCGGAAACTTCAGAGTTCTTCCCACCCATTATGCCCGCCAGATCAATGAGTTTTTCATTATCCTCGATAATTATCGACCCGGCTTTTAGGGTCCTAACTACACCATCGATTGGGGTTACCTTTTCTCCATCAGTGCTCTCCCGAACGTTTAAGACGTGACCGCTCACCTTATCATAGTCAAAAGCGTGCATGGGTTGACCGGTTTCAAGCATTACATAATTAGTAATATCTATTAGGTTCAATAGGTCTCTAATACCGCATTTTTGCAATCTTTCTTTTATTTGGCTCGAGGAAGGCTTTATTTCCAGATTTTCTAAAACAACAGCCCCGAAGTAAGGCATGAGTGATTTGTTAGAAATATTTATCTCAAATCCTGGAGTTTCATTTTCCCCACTCACAGGATTAGTCGAAAAGTCTCTGAGAGTTTTGTTGGATATGGCGCTGACTTCTCTGCTTAGGCCGTAGATAGAAAGGCAATCAGCTCGATTGGAGGTGATTTCAAGATCGAAAACATAATCCTCCCCGCTCTTAGCAGTTTCCTCAACCTTGGTACCGCTGAGTAAAAGTTCTTCAGCTAGTTTTTCAGGTTTATGCTCTATTTCGACAAAATCTTTTAACCAAGATAATGGAAGTTTCATATTAGAACTGCTCTAGAAATCTTTTGTCTCCTTGATAAAAAAGTCTAATATCATCAATCCCGTATTTTAGCATTGCCAATCTTTCCCAGCCAAAACCAAAAGCCCAGCCGTGGTATTCATCAGGGTTGATTCCCACGCCTGATAGGACTTCAGGGTGGACAATCCCCGCCCCGCCCATCTCGACCCATTTGTTTAGCTTTGGGTGAAACATTTCTACCTCGATTGAGGGTTCGGTGTAAGGGAAATGGTGTCCATAAACTCGTACCTGAATATCCCTCCCAAAACATTCCCTGATAAAGTACTTAATAGTACCTATGAGCTCACCCAAGGTAGTTTCCTTGTCGACTAAGAGGCCTTCAAACTGCATAAATGAAGGAAGATGGGTCGCGTCTATCTGATCACGACGAAACACACGTCCAGGAGAAATAATTCTTATAGGGGGAGCGTTATTTTCCATGTATCTTATTTGCATTGAAGAAGTGTGAGTTCGTAGTAAGATGTCTTCATCCAAATAGTATGTTTGTTGAGCGTCTCGAGCGGGATGATCTTTGTGCAGCCTAAGTTTTTGAAAGTTATAAACGTCACTTTCGACTTCAGGCCCGTCGACGAAAGTAAAGCCTAAATGATGAAAGATATCTTTCATGTCTTCTAACACAATTGTTAAGGGATTGAGGTAACCTAGTTGAGAGTTTTTACCAGGAGCACTAATATCTATTTTCTTGTTCCCTGAGATAGCGCTTAGGGAATTAAGTTTTGCCTTTAGTTTGGACTCTATGGTATTTTTTAGAGTATTGAGAAGCGGTCCCAAGACCACCTTTTCTTGATTTGGTAGAGTCTTTAGTTTATCAAATAAGGAGTTAAGGATTCCTTTTTTACGTCCAATATAAAGAATACGTAAATTCTCGAGATCTTCTAGGTTATGTATTTTCTCTATCTCGGACTCAAATTTTTGACTAGTCTTGTCTATTTCTGATTGCATTCTGAGTGCTAGTTTACCATACCTATTGATATCAATCTAGATTGTATTAACTAGACTGAAAAATTTTAAGCTTAAGAGGGTTTTGAAGTAATTAAAATTAAAAGGTCCCTAAGATGGAAGCACAGGAGCCTGCCCTACACCTATGCTTCCGTCCCAGAGACCAAGTTTATTCTTTACGAATATTATATCCTAGGTTGTCAAGCCTTGCTATACTTGGATCAGTACACTACCCATTACTTGGAAACTTTTTCCACCACTTTGGTGAATGTGTCCATGTCAGAATAAGCTAAATCTGATAGGATTTTTCTATCCAATTCGACTTTTTGGTCTTTAAGGTTCTTTATAAATCTAGAATAAGAAACTCCTTGGCTAGTTAAGCCAAGGCCAGCGTTAATGCGCTCTATCCACAAGGCACGCATGTCTCTTTTCCTAAGTTTTCTACCCGCAAAGGCGTACTGACCACTATGAAGCATGGCTTCATGGGCGACTCTTACTAGTCTGTTTTTAGCACCTCTGAAACCTGCAGTAAGCTTAAGTATTCTCTTGTGGCGGGCTCTTTTGGTGAGCCCTTTTTTAACTCTAGCCATATGGTAACAACCTTACTAATCTAGTCTTGTCAGCGGGACTGACCTCAGTAGGCTCATGCTGACGCCGAACACGACTATTTCTCTTCTTGGTTTTTAAGTGAGAAGAATAGGCGTGGCCACGTAAAAGCTTACCGCTCGAGGTCATTTTAAATCTTTTTTCAGCTGATTCTCTAGTTTTTAATTTGCCCATTTTTATACTTTAAGTTTTGGTGTAACTTATACTTCTTTAATCGGAGCGTAGATGGCGGTTAAATTCCTGCCTTCAAATTTTGGTGCACGCTCCTGGGTTGCTATTTCCTTCAAATACTCAGTTGACCTTTTTAGTACGTCGTGACCAAACTCAGGGTGAGCCATTTCCCGACCGGAGAATCTTACTGAGAGTTTCACTCTATCACCGCTAGTTAGAAACTCCTTGGCCCGTTCCAGACGGGTTTTTAGGTCATGATTTCCAATTAGAGGGCCGAGCCAGATTTCCTTGGTATCAGTTTCTCGGGTTTTTTTCTTGGAAAGCCGTTCCTTTTTACTTTCCTCGTATTTAAACTTCTGGAAATCAATTATCTTGGCCACAGGTGGTTTGGCACTAGGTGCGATCTCAACGAGGTCGAGCCCATTTTCTTTGGCTGTGTCCAAAGCTTTCTGTCGATCCAAAATTCCAATTTGTTTTCCATCTGCACCAATTACCCGTAATTGCGGGGCGTTGATGTAGTGATTTAAACGATAAAATCTGGCTATACTAAATAATCCTCCGTGAGTCAATGAATATTATCAAACTTATCAGTCTTATGCAAGCCAAATCTTCAGATTTGTCCTGAGCCGTATCTCGGCGAAGGATCTGATTTAACTACCTCTTTGACTTTACGTCCTCCAGAACTTTGTTTTTGAAGTCCTCAAAGCTTATAAGACCCAGGTTTTGGTTGTCCCTTGTTCTGACAGACACCCCCCTTTGGGCTACTTCTTTATCCCCTACTACTAGCATATAAGGGATCTTTTGCAATTGGGCATCTCTAATTTTACTTTGCATAGACTCTCCTCGGTTGTCGGAATCTGTTCTGATACCTGCTTTCGCGAGTTCGCTTCTCAGATTATTGGCGAATTCAATATGTCTATCCGCGATTGGAATAATCATTGCTTGTGTTGGGGAAAGCCAAACTGGGAAAATACCAGCCGTGTGTTCAATATATACCGATAGGAATCGCTCAATAGAACCCATCAGGGCAAAGTGAATCATGACTGGCGTCTGCTCCTTACCTTTCTCGTCAATGTAGCTAAGACCAAAACGTTGGGGTTGAACGAAATCTAGCTGTGGTGTTGCCAGTTGCCATTCCCTCCCTATCGCATCCATAACCATGAAATCTATCTTTGGTCCGTAAAAAGCCGCCTCTCCCTCCGCTATGTAGTAGTCAAGTTTGTTTTCCTTGGCAATCGTAAGGAGTATTTCCTGTGCCTTTTTCCATAGCTCTCTCTCGCCCAAGTATTTGTCAGATTCGTTCGGGTCGCGAAACGACAATCTGGCTTTGTGAGTCATCCCGAGGCAGCCGTAAAAACTTTTTACAATCTGTATAAGCTCAGTATATACTTCCTCGATTTGTTCAGGGGTGCAGAATATATGGCTGTCATCTTGAGTTACGGACCTTACTCGTGACAAACCTAGTAGCTCACCAGCTTTTTCGTCACGATAGATGGTGGTGGTCTCTAGGTATTTAATAGGTAGATCTTTATAACTTCGAATCTGAGAAGCATAGATTTGCTGGTGGTGGGGGCAGTTCATCGGCTTCATTACCAACTGCTCGTCTGTTTCCTGACTTGTCACCAAAAAAAGCTCTTTGCCAAACTTTGCCCAATGACCTGAGGTTTCATATAGTTTTTTGTTGGTAATATGCGGAATCCAGACTTTTTGGAAACCTCGGTCCAAGCGCAACTGTTGCGAAAAGTTATTAAGATTATCGCGCAAGATTGTACCTTTGGGAGTAAACAACGGTAGTCCTTTACCGACCAGATCAGAGAATACAAATAAATCTAGTTCTTTGCCAAGCTTACGGTGATCTCGTTTTTTGGCTTCTTCTACCTGGTGAAGATACTCGTCGAGCTCTTTTTGGCTAGGGTAACAAGTTCCGTAAAGACGGGTTAACATTTTATTCTTCGAATCCCCATGCCAGTAAGCTCCGGCAAGACTAAGGAGTTTAAAAGGACCGACTTTTCCGGTCGAGGTTACATGAGGACCTTTGCAGAGATCTACGTCAGAGTCAGATTTACCTGGCTCTCCATTCCAATAAACGCTCGCCTTCGCACCTTTTTCGTCAATCTGGTTGACCCAATCAAGTTTGTAGGGGTTATCTGCAAACATCTCTTGGGCTTTTTCGAGAGATACCTCTTCTCGAATTATAGGTAGGTCTGAGTCAATGATTTCTTGCATCCTTTTTTCGATTTTGGGAAAGTCTTCTTCTGTAACTTTGCCATCGTAATCGAAATCAAGATAAAATCCGTCCTCTGTTGCCGGACCCATCGCTCGTTTCAGGCCAGGAAAAAGCTCTACCATGGCTTGGTGCATGATATGTTCGCAACTATGTCGCATGGTGAGTAACTGGTCACTTTTTTGAAGATTAGAATTATCTTTTTGCATAAAAAAACCGCCTTTCACTAATTTCCGGGGACCCTTACAGGCGGTTCCACCCCGATTATCGCTAAGACGATCACTTCATTAACCTATTCGCTAGGTAGCGCCAAACTTTTGGGAAGAGTTGGTAAATCTCTTCAGTTTGGATTTAATTAGTTTGATTTAACCATAGAAATTAGGCATTGTCAAGAAAAGTGGTAAAATATGCTTTAGCAACGTGTTGCTACACGAGAAGGAAGGGAGTTCTGGATGCTCGCTATAGTGGTCTTCATAGTAGAATGGACCATTTGGTTTTTGGCTGTTTT
The DNA here is from genome assembly GCA_001816835.1 of Candidatus Woykebacteria bacterium RIFCSPLOWO2_01_FULL_43_14. Taxonomy (GTDB): domain Bacteria; phylum Patescibacteriota; class Microgenomatia; order Woykebacterales; family 2-01-FULL-43-14; genus 2-01-FULL-43-14. The sequence goes on from MHDB01000017.1 coordinate 22,073, forward strand.
ACTTGGATTATACATGTTTTTTATGTGGTGGCACGTTATTAAGCTTGTCGCTTCAATTGCTGCGGTTCTCTTACTTGCTTACATAGTTGTTATCGCGGCTTTCCAGGGCTAATCAAATTGATTAGTTCAATAATGCCGGTTGGCGAGAGCTTGAGAATCTTTCTCGCTCTGCTGCCCGGCCTTTCTTTTTACTTACTAGCTTCACACCCTTGGGGTGGGACTCTATAAGAGCATTTGGGACGGTCCTAGAATATATTGGTATGTCAGTAATAATAGTAGTCATTTTTAAAACACCTGTTGTTATGTATGTAATGTTCAATCTCCCCGAAAAAGTTTAGTGCTTATTTAACTGGTATAGTAACCTAGTATAGGACCGTCCCTTTTAGGTTCCCTGCTAGGGGAAAAAGAAAGGACTGGTTTCGTTAGACGAAAACAGTCCTTGTGACTGAGATCTTGGTGCGGACGAGAGGATTTGAACCTCTGACCTAGGGTTAAGAATCCTATGCTCTGCCTAACTGAGCTACGTCCGCGAGACGCCAATAGGACTCGAACCCCGAACCTCCTGGTTAGGACCAGGGATGCAACCCTTGCACATCATTACCTATCTCTCGACATTGCTATTTTAGCAAAAGAAACTGATCTGTCAAGTATAAATGTCCAAAACTAGGCTTGACAAAAAAGAAGCACTGTTTTTTACAAAACAGTGCTAGGTTTGATAAAGTAATCTATATCTCTCTCTGGCTCCGGCGACAGGGTTCGAACCTGTACGGATGTGGTTAACTGCCACCTGCTCTAACATTGAGCTACGCCGGAGTGGGACAGGTGGGCGGATTCGAACCACCAACATAAAGGTTTCTCTACTCGAGTTTGGAAACCTCTTGTGCATCCACTGCACGTCACCTGTCATAGTTTTCTTCTTTGGTGCAAGGCGTCCTTGGCAGAGAGCGGTTCTCGATACTCACCAGCCCAAGGCAGGGTGATCGAGCTTATCCGTCTTTTTCTCTCCTTCCTCAGACGCCTCTCGACTACGACGTTTACCGCCGTCTCAGCTTATCGAGTCTCCAGCTCGATGCTGAGCCGAATTGCACCACTCACGCGTCGAACTTCCGACTGATGGTCATAGGCGACTCCCGTGCCAACACATCTGAGTGGCCAATACCGAAAACAGCATACTCACGATGCTGGGGAACACCCCACTCATGGTATTCCCAAGCAAACCGTCGCTGTAGATAATGTCTTGCTCCTCCTTCGCGGTTGAAATGGTAGCATTACGTGACGCAACTGTCAATCCTTACCCACCACCTGCCTTTCAACCTACATTAAATGTAACAATGCAATAATCACATGTCAACATAGGAAACTTGTTTTTGTACTTTTCTCCGCGAAAGCGGTAGTTTGCGACTTTGCTGATCCAAAGTCGCCCAAAGGATC
>MHDB01000017.1:23544-24476 GCA_001816835.1 Candidatus Woykebacteria bacterium RIFCSPLOWO2_01_FULL_43_14
CAGTTCCAGCTTCCCCTGTACAAGACTATCTTTGTTTTTCCTCTGCTAAAGCAGAGTCGCCTCCAGTTTCAAGGCGAATACCGGGCTGCCTTGTTTCAAGGTTCGATAAATATTTAGTTTCAAGGTGATGTTAGGAAAAGAGCGTGGCTTGCCTAGCGAAGCCTAGAGTACAAGGGAGGAATTTGGTGGGCCCGACAGGACTTAAACCTGTGACCTCTTCGATGTCAACGAAGCGCTCTATCAGACTGAGCTACGAGCCCTAATTCATTTTTTGGTTTGAGATTCGATTGTGCCTTTTTTGCTCTTAATGACGTTGTCGATTATACCATATTCCACAGCCTGGCTGGCGGTCATGAAGTAATCTCTTTCCGTGTCATGCTCAATTTTTTCAAGTTTCTGACCGCAGTCCTCTGCCAAGATTTGATTGAGTCTTTTTTTCATTCGAATAATTTCTTCAGCATGAATTTGAATATCTGTAGCCTGACCACCAATCTCACTAAGGGGTTGGTGGATCATGATTTTGGAATTAGGTAAAGAAAAACGTTTACCCTTGACTCCCCCACCAAGTAAAACAGCGGCTCCAGAGGCAGCCAGCCCGACACAGATAGTGGAAACATCTGGCTTGATATATTTCATGGTGTCATAGATTGCCATTGTCGAGTGAACATTCCCGCCTGGAGAGTTTATGTACATATAGATATCTCGGTCTGGATTTTCATGGTCAAGATGTAGCAACTGAGCGATGATGGTGTTGGCTAAAGGGTCGCTAATCGCGTCACCCAAAAAAACCACGCGCTCTTCAAGAAGGCGACTATAAATATCAAAAGCTCGCTCCCCGTGAGGGTCGCGTTTGATAACCATAGGAATAAGTTGGTTTTTCATATGAAGCTATTGTAGCAAATCCTCGCTAAAAAGAAATGGAGCCAATCCGT
>MHDB01000017.1:24486-25052 GCA_001816835.1 Candidatus Woykebacteria bacterium RIFCSPLOWO2_01_FULL_43_14
CGGCTTTCTGAATCTCCTCGTCGAGATAAATTGAGACATTCGGATCACCGTCGTGTCCTGTGCCGGGGCAAGGAATGTTGAGAAAGTTACCCCATCGTATGTACTGACCCTGTCCTGCGGCACTGGCCCCGAACTGTTGGATGAGCCAATGGCCAAACTCGCCCGGTTTTTCGGAAAGACCGAAAGCGGATTTAAAGTCCTCGTCGTTGAACTGGGAGCGACCACGCACACCTTCCTCGTAGGGTCTATACTGAACCACTTCCCAATCCACGAACCATCCTTTTGCGTTTGGATACACTGACGACGCTTTCCGAATGATGACCTTGGCTGCACTCCCACTAATGACCAATCTCCTGTTTTGCTGGTCGAGCAACTCGAGGTGCATCTTCGAGCCGTGATGGTGGAACCAGGTTGGATGGTGTCCGAGAATACCAAGGTTTCGCCGTTGGACTGCTGTCCTCATTGGATCCACTCCTTAGAGAGCTTTCGTTGATTTTTGAGTGCCAACATTAAGATTATCATTAAACATAAAAAATAATCAACGTATAAAGCGAAAATTATGGCAG
>MHDB01000017.1:25107-55858 GCA_001816835.1 Candidatus Woykebacteria bacterium RIFCSPLOWO2_01_FULL_43_14
CTAACGAATTAATTCGTTAGGCTTGTGGCGTAGTAGTCTCCCCTTTTAACGGCTGGGTGGACTAAGATTCTTTCCTGCAGTACCTTCTTGAGGTGCTGCGCTGGAAGGAATTTGCTTCTCCCCTTTTTCTTGTCCTACCCGAGTGGGTCCAGGATGTGGAACCCGTTTGGCCGTTTCCTGTCCCTTTGATAATAAATAAGTGAACTCCTCTGGGGACCCTTCCCAATCAGAGTCGTACAGACTTAACGGCATTGTCTACTCTCCCTCTGCTTATTTTGTACCGGCGGTCTGGGTGGGATTCGAACCCACGGGATTGAGATTTTGGTTATTCCCCAATCTAATGAGCGGTCAACTCATCTCCCTATGCCTAACAGGGACTACCCGACCATGACTTAGCACTACCCCACTTCGCCCCGTACCGTATGGTACGGGGCTTCGCGGCGTGATTGGCCTTTTGGCCAATCAAAAAACTCTCCTTGTGGGAGAGTTCTGAGTTCTTTATTAAGCTGCCTGCTTAGTTTCCTCCCACACTTAAACAACTCCTCGTAATAAGGAGCTTTCTAAGGAGAATAACTGAGAAGCTACTAATCATTATGAATTGGATATTACCAAGTAAAGCCCAGTGTGTCAAGCATTTCTATAGTTGACAAAACCTTGAGAGTAGGTATAATGCAAGTTATATGAACGCTAATTTAGCCAGCGCCTCCAAACCTAATAGAGTCTCACGCAAGACCATGAGACATTTTGGTTGCATGCAAATGCAGGGAGGAACGCGCGCTAGATTAGGATAAATAAGTAAATAAAACAAAAAGAACAAGCGCGGACCTCCTCACCCAGGAGGTTTTTTTGTGCTTGTGTAGTCACAAGCACAATCCCGCGAAGCCTTGGCGAAGTGGGATGTACATTTTGGTTTGAGATGTTTGTAGTAATCTACAAATTTCTCAGGTCGAAAGATCTGAGCACACACCAATTTCATAGGGAGAAAGAGATGATCCGATCTGCTGACAGTCCCACCCAAAAGCACGCAGAACTCTTAGAAATGCGCAGGAAGCATGGATTTGTAAGGTATGATGAGACACCCTTCCGCAGACGACAGTCGGCCAAAAGGTGGAGTCGGGGAATGCTTGCGACTTTAGGAGAGGAAGGATACGGCGAATTACCTCGCCAATTGCCCTCAGCTGAGCAGTTGTTGGGCGGCCGGATAGTTACCAAAAATGCTTTGATTTATCAAGCGATTCAGGAGAAGTTTTCTAGCTTTGCTTGGGAATACCGTCAGGTTTCAAGACCCCGTTATGGTATCAGCACGGTAGTGGTTTTCCACAACTATCCGACAGTGGGAGGTAAAAGACCGACCTTGTTCGACCTTTTGGTCATGCCGTCTGAATTGGCCGACCACGCCTTGTATCATTCGATTAACCATCACACGGAAATGGCCGGAATGAGTGGGCCGATCGAGCAAATCCGAACTGATGTGGCGGCAAGCGGTTTTGGCTACAAAGGTATCGATGGTCTGTCTTGGTTGCCGGCCTTTGGACCTATTAAGCTGCCTTGTTACCTAGAAAAGGAGCTCTTGGAATTGGGAAGAGCTTTGTTCACCTTCTTCAGTGTGGTTGCGGACCTATACCGAAAGGAAGATCGGTGGGTAAGAGACCTTTTGAGTCACAAGGTGCCACTCAACATTGTCCGTCTTATGGAGGAAGGGACAGTAGACGTGATCCGTCCCGACATTGTTCTGACAGAGGTAGGCGGCAGGTTACAGTTTGTCCTTACCGAGCTTGAGACCTGTCCTGGTGGTCAAGGGATGGGTTACTCTGTTGAGAAGGCCTATGGTTTGGCCGAGACTTCGGTCTCTTCATTCGTAGAGTATTTGGCCGGTCGCCCTTACCGAGTAGTTGCCACCCATCAATGGGCTGAGTACACTTGGGAATTGGCTACCTTCTGTCAAGCCCTGAGGGAAAAAGGGGTTGATGCTGAGGTTCTTTTTGACACGTTCCTGGATCAAATTCACACCCAGGTAGCAGACTCTTGGATAATTCCTCCGGGAGCACCCTTACATGTCAGGCAGGAGTGGAACACTGACTTTCTAGGCAGAATAGCTAGGCTTGGGTTAGGCAAAGTGGTTCGTGGGGCAGAGTACTTAGGTGATATCCCTCAAAATGCCGTTGTTTACCGGTTTGGATACTTTGACAACTTTGGGCGGGATGTGCTGACGTTTCTCAAGAAATGTCAGGATAAGGGGGCTGTCGTGATTAACCCGCTGCAGTTTATGCTTGAGAGCAAATCTTTGATGGCTGCAATTGGGATAAGTAGTGTGCGGGAGATAATAGGGCGTAGGATAGGGTCAGAAGGAGTTGCGATTCTAGATCGCTGCGTAGCTGAGACTCGTTTGCTGACCAGTGATGAAGATCTTTTGGCTGAGTTGTATCGAGACCGAGGTTACTGGTTAACCAAGTTTGCTGCTTGGGATGGAAGTAACAGATCTTGGGGTTCTCGGAGTCTTGAAGTTGGTTCTTATATGTCTGATGTGGATTGGCAAAGGAGCCTTTCTGAACGACTAGATCTTGGCTTTCCGGTAGTTGCCCAGCATACGATCTCCTCAGTGAGGTACAACATTGCCTACACTGGGGTTGACGGCAGGGTAGCAGTTTTGCCAGATGCCAGGACTCGTTTCACCCCCTTCCTTTATCGAGGCAAGGACGGTCAGATACTTTATGGAGGTGGGCTTATGACCTTGCGTAGTAATACCTTTCGGGTGCACGGCGCAACTGACGCTGTCGAAGCACCAGTAATTTTCCAGGATTAGGTAGGGAAAGATGCCAGGATTGTATAGCACTATACTAGATCGTGCTCGACCTGCTTGGATGAGGCCACAACCGGTTACACAGTTCGACATACCAAGTCACTACGACCTGATGGTCGAGTTGGATAGTGATGTTCATGAGGACTTAGAGTTAAGTCGATCGGAAGTAGAATTGGCTTTGAGATTGTTAGGAAGAGTTCCGGAGAGTGTTTTCCTCCCCTGTTTTGGAACTGGAAGGCATATCCCACCTTTGCTGGAAGCAGGGGTGAAAAGGATTGTAGGAGTAGATGTATCAAACGCGAGCGTCGCAAAAGCTGTTGAGCGCTTAAGAGGCGACGCCCGCGTAGAACTGATTGTAGCAGACCTGACCAAATGGAATCCCAAGGAACAGTTTGAAGCCGTCCTCCTACTTGGAAATTCTTTTGGAGACGTGCTGGACTGGAGCCAACTTAGACGCTTCGTTTCAGCTCTATCTAGATCACTGAAGGCTGACGGTCTGTTGATCATGGACTACATTGGCCAAGGGTACAGCCATCTTTATCAAGGGTCGGACCCTTTGGTGTGGTTTAGCAGCTACCTTGGTAAACCTGTCAAAGATAGTCGGAAAGTGTGCTTCTGCCCCGACTGTCAGGTGCTCACTATCCATATTCAGGTGAGAGATCGGGACAGTGGTGAGCACATTCTGTACGATACCTACAAGAAAGTAGTTCTTGCTTCAGGGCAAGTAGAGAGATTGTTTGGTGAGTACTTAATTGGTATGACGAGACCCGACATGGCTTGCGAAATCAACCCTTATTACTCGGGTCTTGAAGCCAACCTGGGCATGCTGGCTTGTTCTACTTGGTGGGTAGGCAAAAAGCTGGGCCCTGTTGGGACTATACCACCAATACCGCCTATGTTTTGAAGTTAGACAACCAAGTCTGGGGTTTCCTCAGACTTGGCCTTCTTTTGCTGTTTGGCTTATGATGCTAATTAGCAACAGGAGGAAATATGCTAAAAAACAGACTTAAAAAAACCTTGATAGACCTTTTTGAATTCAATGAGGTTTATCCTGAAGAAAAAGAAATAATCAAATATGTTTGTACACGTCTAGAGAAAGCAAATGTAGCCTACCAGCTTGATAGTTTTAAAAATATCATTGCCAAAATTCCGGGTTCCGGAGACCCCATCATGCTTTGTACTCACTTGGACATTCCGGAGCCTGCACCCAATCTTAAGTTTGTAGAAGAAGGTGACATTTTGCGCTCTGATGGAGAAGGTATCTTAGGAGTTGATCCCAAAACCGGTGTGGCTATTCTTCTAGAATTAATAGACGATCTTGCAAAAGAAAACTTGTCAAACAGTCCTTTAGAAATAGTTTTCACTCGTGGCGAGGAAGTCGGACTTCTTGGTGCCAAAAATCTAGACCTTTCTTTGATCAAATCAAAAATTGGTTTGGTACTTGATGAAGATGGCCCGGTTACCCAGGTGGTTATCCAAGCGCCCTCATTTGTAAAAATAGATGCTAAGATCGTAGGTAAAGCGGCTCATCCCAGGGAACCAAAAGACGGAATTAATGCCCTCCAGGCAGCGGCTGAAGCCATAACCCAAGTCCCGCTTGGGTTTAGTACGCCTGGAGTAACCTGGAATATTGGAATACTCAAGAGTGGTACTGCTCGCAATACAATACCAGGATCGGCTGAGATAATTGCTGAGATGCGTAGCTACGATACTGATTTGGTTGTATCAGAGGGCAAAAGGGTCAAAGAAATCTTCCAAAATTCGTGTACTCGTCTGGGTGCTAAGTGTGACTTTTCTGATTCCTTGGAGCTTGAAGGTTATAAACTAGAAACAAGTAGCCCTTTGTTTAAAAAGTTAGAAACTAGTTTTGCACAGATGGGTTTGAAACCAAATTACTTTGCCACTTTTGGCGGGAGTGACGCGAATATTTTTAACGCTAAAGGTATCACCTGTGTCCCAATTGGTTCAGGATACTACAATGCTCATCAGTACAGCGAGTACGCAGATTTAGCTGATATGGTCCAAATTGTTGACTTTCTAAAGTTGTTTGTAAAGAAGGGACAGTATTACCGTACCATGATTATTCAATCGTGACAGATTTAATCTTGTCCCCTATCTGGATTTTGACTACATCTTCCATCCCTTTAGTTACCTGTCCGAAATTGGTATATTGCTTATCCAGGAAGGTTGAGTCAGTGGTGACGATAAAGAATTGACTGTCGTTACTTTGTCTTATATCCCCTGCTCGAGCCACACCCACAGCGCCTTTTTTAAAGGACAGGTTGTTTAATTCCGTTTGTATGTCGCCACCACCAGTCCCAGTTCCTAATGGATCCCCGCCCTGGACAACCCAGTCTTCGACTCGGTGGAATTTCAGGTTGTTATAATAGCCGGAAGAAAACTTGTTTAGAAAATTTTCAACGGTTTTAGGAGCAGCTTTCGGATAAAGTGATGTGGTAAAAGCCAGATCATTTTCGAGCGTTATAGTTACTTGAGTGGGGTCTTTTAACATTTCTGGGCTTACTTTTAGTACCTGTGGTATTTCCAAATTACCTCCTTTAATACTTTCAATACTTGCACTTGGACTGGTCGAAGTTTCTGTGGACGAGGGATTTTGTATTTCCTCAGTGTGACTACACCCGGTTAGAAAGATCGCTGAAATAAGCATTAGGCAAAGTGTTAATTTTTTCATAAGGTTACTTCCAGACTGTCGTAGGGAATAAAGAACCCTTCTCCCCCACTGGTCTTTACGTAAGTTTCTAGTTTAGCATGTAAACCCGACTTGTGTCCAAGATGAGTAAAACCAACCTGCTTTGCACCAGAGTCTAAGGCAAGTTTAAGACCAGTTTCTATAGACTCGTGCCCTCCTGTCTCATCTTTTTTGTACAATGAGGAACCGTCTATGACTAACAAATCGGTGTTGGCTAGATACTTTAGGTTATTTTCTGGGATAGACTTAAAATCAGGAATATAGATAAACTTTTTGCTAGCCTCTTTTATGACCACGGCTATTGTTCCTTTAGTGTGAGTTACCTCAAAGTTACTAAACTCTACTGTATCTAAAGTTAAAGACTCTTCAAACTTTACGGTTTTCTCTACCAAATCTTGACGGTCAAGGGGTGAGGATATCTTTGAAAAAGTAGTTTCGGTACCGTAGAGTGTAGGTTTGGTTTTACCAGTTTCTCCATAGATATGACCTAAGTCCCAGATTCCTAGCGTATGATCAGCATGGTAGTGGGTCAAAATAACATGCTTAATAAGCGTTGGATCAATAGGGCGTAGTTTTTGATAAGTATCTGGTCCAGCGTCGATTAAGACGGAGTCGTTGACTAGTACTGATGAGCGGAGCCGCTTATCTTTTGAGTTTGAGGAACTACACAACTCACACTTGCAGCCGAGCCGAGGTAAAGGCCACCCAGCACTTGTTCCGAGGAATTTTATCTTCATTAACTTTATTGTATCAAAATTAAGAAAGCCCCAGTATCATTTTGGGGCTTGGTTACTATCTTCCAGATGTGCAAACCTATTCCACACCAGGTGTGGAGATACACTTTGGCTTCTCACCACACCAGGTGTGCTATCTTCGTCTCCTTGCTTTAGGTATGTCCCGTCTGCCTGTGTAGTCTGGTCTGCCTGACACTTTGCTTTTCCTCAATTCACTGAGCGCTCTCTTTGAAGCTTCTAAATGCGCTGGAGAGTAGCCTACGTAGGTTATATTTCTTGGTTCAGGCAAGTTTGGGCTGTGAGAAAGTTGCTTTCCGACAAATCGTACTAAGATGTGGACTACGCAAGGAGCAGAAAATCTATAAACCCCACTATGTTCGTGTGTTCTCGTTCTTGACACCCGCTGTAGTTCTGGAGGTCTGCCTGCTAGCGAGACTTCGAAGATAAGGCCATCTGGTAAAGGTTCGGTAGGAAACCAAAGTTCAACAAGCTTACCTTCAGCTACATTAATCACCCTTGTTTTCTGAGAATTCGGTGTGAGTCCCAAGCCTGAACTTGTGAACCACTCCTCCAGACTGTAGTATGATTGTGTGAATTTCATGCTCTCGCCTCGGAGGCACTATAACCCTTTAGGAAAGCCAAGTCAAATCCAATTGACCTCGCTACCGATTTAGGTTAAAATAACAATGTTTAATCTAAATGGAACAGTCTGGACACATTACTTTAGCCGCTGAAACAATTGGCCATATATTTGACATCCCCGTTACCAATACCTTGTTGGTGACCTGGGTAAGTAGCGTTGTTCTAATCGTATTTGCTTTTGCCTCGACTCGAAAGATGACCCTAGTGCCCGTGTCCTACTTACAGGGAGTGGCTGAAGTAGTTATCGAAACAGGTTATAACCTGATAGATGATCTAGCACATGGCAAGGTCAAGACACTCCTCCCCATACTCATGACTTTTTTCCTTTATATAATTACGGCCAATTGGATTGGTTTACTTCCCGGCTTTGGAACGATTGGTTTTTACGGTCAGGAGATGGGTAAAGAAACTTTCGTACCGCTCTTTCGCTCAATTAACTCCGATCTGAACGCTACTTTGGCTTTGGCTTTGGTCTCCGTTGTAGGAACCCATATCTTTGCCATTAAATATTTAGGGTTGTTTGGGTACATCAAAAAATGGTTTAGCTTCAATCCTATCATGTTATTTGTGGGATTGCTGGAGCTCTTTTCCGAGTTTACCAAAATAGTCTCGCTTTCTTTCCGACTTTTTGGTAATATATTTGCAGGTGAAGCTGTGCTGGCAACCATCTCGAGTTTGTTTGCCTTTGTATTGCCTTTACCGTTTTATTTTTTAGAAATAATTGTTGGTTTTGTCCAAGCAGCTGTTTTTATGATGCTGACTTTGGTGTTTATAGTCCTGCTTACGCAAAAGCACGATGAAGCCTAGATTAATAATTTGATACTCTAGAAAGGAGTAACTATGGAATTGTCACCTATTGTGGGTATGGCTCTTGGCGGTATGCTACCTGCCTTAGCTATTGGTCTAATTGGTATGAAGGCTATGGATTCTATTGGTCGTAATCCAGAGGCCGCAAATAAAATACTGCCTCCGATGCTTTTGGGAATGGCTTTTGCTGAGGCTATCGCTATTTATGCGTTGGTAATTGCCTTTACTGGATAAGGACAGCACTTCTCCTTTAGATATATGGAAATACTCAAAGAGTTTGGGATTAAGCCGGAATTATTACTTGCCCAGATAATAAATTTCTTAATACTTCTTTTCATTTTAAGGAAGTTTCTCTATGCTCCTATTTTACGAGTTCTTAAGAAAAGAAAAGACATTATTGAAAAAAGTCTTAAAGACGCTCAGGAAATAGAGTCTAGACTTAACCAAATTAGTTTGGAGCGAGAGGAAAAACTCAAGCAGGCTGGTTTAGAGGCGGCTGTGATACTTGATATAGCAACCAAAAACAGTCAGCAGATAATTAAAGTTGCCCACGAAAAAGCTCAGAAAGATGCTGCTAGGTTAGCTGAAAAAACCCAAAGAGCGCTCGAGACTGAAAGAGAAAAAATGTTTGGTGAATTAAGAGCAAAGGTGTCTCAGTTAGTTATCATGAGTTTTGAAAAAGTAGCCTCAAAAATAATTACCGAAAAAGACCAAAAGGAATTAATCGAAAGATCTGTGAAAGAGCTAAATTGATGGTGAGTCGCTCAAAAATGTTAAAAATTTCAAATAAACTAGTTGACATGTCTTTGGATAAGGCCGGAAATTTGTCAGAAAGCAGAGTTGTCTCGATATCTAATGCCCTAAAATCATTAGGTGAGGTTGAGAGGTTCACGATACTTAAGGCTTTTTATCTTGCTCTGGTAAAAAGAGTCCAAAGTCGAGTCATGAGACTAGAGTCAGTTTTAGAAGTAAACGCCCATATTCAAGAGACCTTAAAAAAACTTATTTCTAAGTCTAGACCCGTTGAGAAAGTGGTAAATGTGATTAACCCAAATTTGTTAGGTGGGATTAGGATTAAAGTTGACGACTTGGTTTTTGATACCAGTTTAAGAACAAAAATTGATGGGTTAGAAAGGCGACAATGAACGATATTCTTAACCAGATACAAGCAGAGATATTAGATCTAAAACAAACGAGTTCAAAACAAAATGTTGGTTCTGTTGTCGAAGTTGGTGACGGTATTGCTCGGGTTGATGGTTTGTCCGAGGTAGGGCTTTCGGAAATGATTGAGTTTCCCAATCATATTTTTGGTATAGCTTTGAACTTGGAACAGTATAGCGTCGGAGCAGTAATCCTAGGGGATTTTCGTAACATCAGGGAAGGCGACGAGGTTAAAACCACTGGAAAAATTCTTTCAGTACCAGTGGGTGGAGGTTTGGTAGGTCGAGTTGTTGATGCTTTGGGGAACCCGATTGACGCAAAAGGGCCAATCAAAGCTGAGGCCACCTACCCTGTAGAGCGTAAGGCTTCAGGGGTTATCTCTCGCCAGAGTGTTAATCAACCGTTACAAACAGGTATAAAAGCTCTTGACTCGATGATTCCGATTGGCCGAGGTCAACGGGAACTTATTATCGGTGACAGGAATACGGGTAAGACTACAATTGCGCTGGATACCATTATTAATCAGGAAGACGTTGTATGTATCTATGTGGCCATAGGCCAAAAGGCTTCGAAGATCGCTCAGATTGTTGCTAAACTTGAGGAAAAGGGGGCTATGGACCACACTATAGTAGTCGTCGCGTCTGCCTCAGACTCCGCTACTATGCAATATATCGCTCCATACGCTGGTACGGCTATTGGGGAGTACTTTATGGACCAAGGTAAGGACGCTCTAATAGTTTACGATGACCTGTCCAAGCACGCCTGGGCTTATCGCCAACTCTCCCTACTACTTCGAAGACCTTCTGGACGCGAAGCTTACCCAGGCGATGTGTTTTATTTACATTCCAGATTACTAGAGAGGGCTGCCAAGCTTAGTAAAGATTTTGGAGGTGGTTCGATGACTGCCCTCCCGATTATCGAAACCCAAGCAGGCGATGTCTCTGCTTATATTCCTACCAATGTTATCTCGATTACTGATGGGCAGATCTATCTGGAATCAGATTTGTTTTACTCAGGTGTTAGACCGGCCATTAATGTTGGCCTTTCAGTTTCCCGAGTCGGTTCAAGTGCTCAGACAAAAGCCATGAAACAGGTGGCTGGTAAACTCAGGCTCGATTTGGCGCAATTCCGGGAATTGGCCGCTTTTGCCCAGTTTTCCTCAGACCTTGACGCATCCACTAAGGACCAAATTGAGAGAGGCAAAAGGATCACCGAAATACTCAAACAAGTGGCATATAATCCCCTTCCCCTAGCTCAGCAAATTGTTATTCTCTGGGCTGTAACGCAGGGATATTTGGACTCTATCCCAGTGGAAAAAATAAAGGATTTTGAAGAGAGTTTCATTAGGAATATCAAACTAAACCATAAAGAATTACTTTCCCAGGTAGCTGAGAAAAAGGAACTTGATGAGGCACTTACCCAAAAATTAGAAAAAATAGTTGTTGAAGAGAGTCGGGGTTATTCATCCTAAAGCGAAAATGGCTAGCAGTAAAGAACTAAGAAGAAGAATAAAATCGGTCAAAAATACAGCCCAAATAACTAAAGCTATGGAGATGGTGGCTGGTACGAAAATGCGCCGTGCCCAGAATCAGGCGATCTCAGGACGGCCGTACATAGAGGCTTTGAATAAATCTTTATATCAGGTCCTTAATACAGGGGACAAGATCAGCAGTTCCCTACTTTTACCTAACGAGAGCGCTAAAACCGCGATACTTGTCTTGACTACTGACAAAAGCTTATGCGGTGGTCTGAACACGAATATCTTTAGATATATTGCAACCATGGACACTCATCAAGACTGGGACTTGCGTAAGGAACTAACTTACTACACTGTGGGTAAAAAGGGTCGGCAGTTCATTGTTAGGAGCACACGTACTCTCTCCGCGGATTTCGAAAACTACGAATCGGTAGATTTCTCACAAGTGCTTAAAATACAGAGAGTTCTAAGAAAACTCTTTTTGGATTCAGAAATAAGCAGTGTTTACTTGTTGTACCCACATTTTGTTTCGGTTTTGCAGCAAATTCCAACGCTTATAAAAATCCTACCCATCCAAAAAACTTGGGGTCTTGAGTTAACTGGTTTGGAGCTGAAAAGGCAAATTTTCCTCGAACCCGAGAAAGATGTGCTCGTAGACTATCTTTTAAATCATTATCTGGACGCTCAAATCTATCAGGCTTTGCTGGAGACCAAAGCCTCAGAGCATTCTTCTAGAATGATTGCTATGAAAAACGCTACTGATAACGCTATAGAACTGGTTGAAGATCTGAAGTTAGGTTATAACCAAATCAGACAGGACACGATAACAAGAGAATTGTCAGAAATAAGTGGTGCTGCTCTGGCTCTTGAATAACTAATTAGAAAGGAATGCATGTTAAAAGGTAAAATATCACAAATTATTGGTGCAGTCGTTGATGTGGAATTTGATAAGGAAAATTTACCTCACATATACGACGCTATTGTAATTGAAAAGGCTTCGGGTCAGAAGCTCGTCCTGGAAGCTCAGCAGCACCTTGGTGACGGGATGGTTAGGTGTGTAGCTATGGACTCTACCGATGGTCTAAGTCGTGGCATGGAGGCTGTTAGCACGGAAGCGCCAATTAGTGTTCCTGTCGGAGAAAATGTGTTAGGTCGTATTTTCAATGTTCTTGGTGAAACTATTGACGGTAAGAAAGACATTGAGGTGAAAGAAAGACTTCCCATACACCGCCTTGCACCAGCTTTTGCGGATCAAGAGACGAAACTAGAAATCTTTGAAACCGGGATTAAAGTTATTGATCTGATCGCCCCCTTTGTGAGGGGCGGTAAGGTGGGTCTTTTCGGTGGTGCCGGAGTCGGAAAAACAGTTCTGATACAAGAACTAATCCGTAACATTGCCTCCGAGCACGGGGGCTATTCCGTTTTTACTGGTGTTGGTGAAAGGACTCGCGAGGGCAATGACCTTTACCATGAGATGAGTGAATCAGGCGTAATTGATAAGACCGCGATGGTCTTTGGCCAAATGAATGAGCCACCGGGAGCTAGATTACGTGTAGCCTTGTCTGGGTTAACGATGGCTGAATACTTTCGAGATAAGCAAGGTAAGGATGTCCTTTTGTTCATCGACAACATTTTCCGTTTTACTCAAGCTGGCTCAGAAGTGTCCGCTCTCCTTGGGCGAATTCCTTCCGCGGTAGGTTATCAACCGACTTTGTCGTCAGAGATGGGAATTTTGCAAGAGCGTATTACTAGCACTAAAAAAGGTTCGATTACTTCGGTTCAAGCAGTTTACGTCCCAGCTGATGACTACACTGACCCGGCTCCTGCAACCACTTTTGCTCACCTTGACTCGACTATTGCTTTAGAAAGAAGCTTGGCAGAGCAGGGCCTGTACCCAGCTGTTGATCCACTCTCTTCCAACTCAAGGGCGCTTAGTTCTGAAATAGTCGGTGAAGAGCATATGTTGGTTGCCTCGGGCGTACAAAAAGTTTTGCAGAGGTATAAAGAACTCCAAGATATCATCGCGATTTTAGGTATGGAAGAGCTGAGTGACGAAGATAAACTGATTGTCTCGCGTGCACGTAAAATCCAAAAATTCCTAAGTCAACCTTTCTTTGTAGGCGAGCAGTTTACGGGACGAGAGGGTCGATACGTTTCGATCAAGGATACGGTTAAAGGTTTTAAGGAAATACTTGAGGGTCTCCATGATGATAAATCGGAGCAACTATTCTACATGAAAGGTACTATTGAGGAGGTTTCTGGTTAGTCTATGGCGCAGTTTGATTGTCGTATAATAACGCCCGAGAAGATTATTTTTGATGATTCAGTGCAGTACGTTTCAATAAGTACTTCCTTGGGTAGAATAGGCATATTACCCCACCACGCTGATCTGATGGCAAAAATTGTTCCGGGGGAACTTAGTATAGAGTATGGAGACGACATCATAGTCTTAGCTATAGGCGAGGGGTTTGTAAATATGCACGATGGCGATCTAACTGTGCTGACAGATCTTGCTAAATCTCCTGAAGAGATTGATGAAGATTTGATCCAAGCCGCTCATGAACGGGCCGTCCAAGCCCTTCAGCACAAATTATCCGATGAAGAATACGCGCTCACGTTAGGAGTGATCGAAAAATCAGTAGCTCAACTAAAGATAAAGAGACGCTCAGTTAAGAATTAACTAGTTTCACTAGTTTGATCTGTGGTTGGTTTATTGGGGTCGGATGATTGCGTAGAACTTCCCGGAGATTTATCCAGAAAGGTCTGAACTTCTCTTACCACTTCCTTAGGGGTAAAAGTTGACTTGATAAGGTAGCCTTCAGCGCCTACTTTAAAAGAGTCTTTAATAACGTCGTCCTGACCCATATTGGTTAAAAGGACTATTCTAGTATTCTTAGTTGCTTCATTAGACTTAACTTCTCTCAGGACGGCCATACCATCAATGCCAGGTAACATTATATCCAAAAGTACCAGGTCGTAAGTGCCCTTTTTTATAGCATCTAAGCCTTCTTGACCTGTTCCGGCCACGTCAACTGTTATCCCAGCGCCTTCTAGCTGTCTTTTATAAAGGTCCCGAATAAAAAAATCATCTTCGACTAATAGTAATCGTTTGCTCATAGGCCTCCTCAATCTAGATCAATCTTGGCAACATCCATTTTTTGAGTAGGATTTGCCAGGAATTCTTCAACCCTTTGGGATAACTCAGAAGGAGTCACCCTCATTTTCATTATATATCCTAAACAACCTTTTTTGAAAGCTTCTTTTATAATACTCTCCTGACCGAGGTTTGTTAACATTACAATGGGGATGCCGCTTGTTTGAGAGTTCTCCTTTAGCTTAGCCAAGACTTCCATACCATTCATTTTGGGAAGCATTATATCTAGCAGGATAATATCGGGATTTTTGCTTGCTAAATTGAAACCTTCCATACCATCAGACGCGACTAGCACGCTGAAACCGGATTTTTGAAGCCTATTTTGGTAAAGCTCTCGTATAAAAAGCTCATCTTCGATAAGTAGTACCACTGACTTTTTTCTTTTCATACGGTTTTTGGTGCTGGATTTGGATTTGTAGGGTTAATTGGTAGGGAAAAACTAAAAGTCGAACCTTTTCCCAATTCTGAAACTACCCAGATTTTTCCACCGTGGGCTTCAACTATTGATTTTGAAATATACAGCCCTAGTCCTGTGCCTTTGGAGCCCATTTCTAGTTTACCCCACACCCTGAAGAATTTGGTAAAAAGCTTGGGCATGGCTTCCTTAGGAATTCCGTGACCTGTGTCTTTGACATGGGTAACCACCGAGTTATCGCCTAATTCTGACCAAACGTCTACTTTACCGCCGCTCTCGGTGTAAGCAATGGCGTTGGACAAAAGATTGCTTAGAACCTCGTTGATCCTTAAGCCGTCAGCTTTTACCATTGGGAGTTTTTGGGTGGGTTCAATGAAATTAAGACTAATTTTTTTCTCGTCAGCTCGGTTTTTGAAGTCAGCCACTATTTGTCTGACAGATTTGACCCAATCCAAGGGCCCAGGATCCACTTTGAACACTCCCCTCTCAATCTTACTTACTCCCAGCAGATTTTCGACAAGTGAGACAAGCTGTTGAGTAGAAATATACATTCTGTTAAGAAACATTTTTTGCTCTTCATTAAGACCTTTGCCATAGTCTTCTAGATACACCGACAGATAACCTCGGATAGATGTGAGGGGCGTTCTTAACTCATGGGCAGCCATAGACACGAAATCTAATTTCATTTCCTCCAACTGTTTTTCCTTGGTTACGTCATGAAGAGTGAGTAGGCAACCTAGATTAACTTCTAAAGCCTCTTTTATCTTTCCGGAGGTAATGTTTACAACGGATTCCTTGTTATTACCTTTGAGTTTAATATCATCATTGTTGTACACAACGCCCTCAAAAGCATCGACCCTTATAGGGCAGTAGATGTCAGGAGTCACGGGGTTTTCCTTTTCGGATAAGATCAAAACTTCTTCTATCTTTTTGTTTAATACTTCTTCCGAATTATAGCCAGTCATTTCTTCGGCCGCTCTGTTAAATATCACTATTCGTCGTTCCATATCCACCCCTATTACTCCGTCAGCGATACTGGCTAAAGCTACTGCCAGCTTGTTTCTTTCGGCAGAAATAATGTTTTTGTCGGATAGAAGAATTTTTTGCGAGGTAAGAAGTGTCTGGGCCATTCTGTTTACCGAAAAGGCAAGGTCCTCAATTTCGTCGTTGGTATTGAGAGTAATTGGGTGGTCTAGGACGCCCCCCTCTATCCATTGAGCGCCTTGGGCAAGTTGCTTAATAGGTTTGAGAGTTGAGATGTTAACAAAGAAAATAATCAAAACCGAAGCCATTATGATAGATATAATAGCGATGACTAAACGGTCTTGGATATCAGAGTAGAGGTTTTTGTAAATACGTTCGTAGGAAATAGTGTAAGTTATGGAGTATTGATGCTTGTTGTAGGAATCTAGAAACGGGTAAATAATAGTTGTAATCTCATTTTTTTGTTTGGTTGAGTTAATCTGAGTTGGGTCGATACGCTGGATATAGGTGAGAAGTTCGTTTTTAGCAAAACCGATTTGGGGTTTAGTAGGGCTATAAGCCACATTGTCTCTCTCATCTCGGTAGAGCTGCTTACTATCAAAGAGTAGGTCGCCGTTAGTGTTAAAAACAGATAGGTTGGTTATGGTTTTGTTTGAGGAATCTAAAATTGACTGGACAATCTCCCCGAATCTAAAATGGCCTTGCTCATAATACTGATCAAAACTTGTGCCAATTGGCAATGTAGACAATGCCGTGTAGGTTTTGACTTCGTTGGTTAGACTAACTCTCGAGTCGTTTAGATTATTGGTGAATAGAAGGTAGGACTGAAGCGCAAATACAGCTACTAACAGGATTGTTATTAGGATTGTGAATTTAAGTCTAAGACCTAATCGATGAGGTGTAGGCAGGTTAGGCATTAATATAACTTTAACATAAAAAAAGACAAAGCCCTACATAACGTAAGGCCGTCGTCTCATTAGATATATCAATTATTTAAGGGTAATTTCAAATGCTCTTATGCCGTTATCGCGTCGGGGTGTCCAGTTAAATCTTTTACTTATCGCAAACGAGTCCTCTTGCTGATGTAATGGGATGATGGGAACATCGGCCATCGTGGTGGAGGCAAGATCTTGAAGTATCTTTAGACGCCCCACCGAATCCACTGTGTTGTCGGAGCTCTCAATTAGCTTGTCAACCGATTTGTTACTATAACCCCCGATGTTAAAGCTTCCGTAGCCAGCGTCTTCATCTGTGGTGTGGATCAATGTTCCGTAGGCTCCGCCGGCGTCACCATTTTCCTGAGACCAACCGAGGAGGTAAAATGAGGTATCTTTATTATCGAGGATCTTCGGGAAAAAATCTTCCTTAGGTTGGGCGTTAAGAGTCGCCTTAATGCCTACCTTGGCTAATTGCTCAACAACTCTCTGACCGATCGCGGCGTCATTCTGATAACGGTTATTCGGTACATCCAAAACGATGTCAAAGCCATTTGGATAACCAGCTGAAGACAGTAGCTCCTTGGCTTCCGCAATGTTGTAGGCCGGTCTTTTCAAATTTGGGTTAAAACCGAAATTGACCGAGGTGGCTGGTTGAGTCGCATCGTAAGCGTGACCACCCATTACCTGAGATATAATTTCTGTTTCATCAATGGCTTTGTAGATCGCCTGCCTTACGGCTAATTTTTTGAATGGATTGGTAGGAGAAGTTGAGTACTTTGTTTTGGCACTACTTGTGTCCATGCCTAAGTAGATGACTCGAAGTGATGGTACTCCCTTGACTTCCAAGTCCTTACTCCCCACCAAATCAGCCCGTCTAGCAGACGGTACGTCTTCGATTAGGTCTACCTTACCGGACAATATCGCCTCAGCACGCTCGTTATCGTCCTCAACTACTCTGTAGGAAACATTTTTTATCTTTGGCGGCCCTAGGTAGTAATTTTCGTTAGCAGTAATCTTGTACTCGTTGTCTGATTGCGATACGTAGGTGTAAGGTCCTGTTCCAACAGGGTTTGGAAAATCGATGAAGTAGCTTATTTCCTGACTTTCTGGATCAACCTTCGATTTTATGCCCCCGTTTGCCTCAGCGTACTTTTTATTAACGACAAAGACGTTGATAAGATTGTTTAGCAGAAGTGGGGCTGGTCCTTGGGTTTCGACCTCAATAGTAAAGGGATCCACGATTCTAACCTCTTTGACCTGGGCCAAGTCGTCCTGAACGACGTACTTTTTACCAAAATCAATGCTGAACTTGGCATCTTCAGCGCTAAAATCAGCTCCATTGTGAAACTTTATCCCTTTACGTAATCTGAGACGCCAGACTGTGTCAGAGGGATTGTCCCACGATTCGACCAGCTGCCGAGACGCAAATTTTAGATCCTTGGTGAAAGTAGTCAGACCTTCGAAGATATTAGAATTGAAGTTAAAAGTGGGCGACTCATACTGGACTTTTTCCTGGCCGTAAAAACCAAGTGGCGCAGATTTGACACCAATGATTACTGAGTCAGTTCTAGAGTTACTATCAGTACTTATCGGGCTGGAGGTGTTTAGTGATTGTTCTAAAGGCTTGAAATAAAACCACGCGGCAGCCCCACCAATAAGTACGACCAAAAGAATAATTGGGAGAAGAAAAGATCCAGAGAAAGAAGATTTGTTTTCAGGGTTTGTTCCAAATGTAGGGAGTTCGGTATTCATAGGCAGTACCTCCTGTATTAGTGTCTGGTTACTACCAATTTAAAGGATCAAAAAGAAAATTGCAATACCACTCCTAAGCACCACAGTATTAAAATTAGTCTGGTACAAGCTCGAATTGGAGGATTTGAAAGCCATATCTCTCTACTTCATCATGTGACCAAAAAGTTTGATCCTTGGTTTTCATAACGTCGGACCTATTTAACCATTTAGATTCCCAATTCTTTTATTAATAAGTTTTGAAAAGTGTCCGTTATATCTTTCCTGAAGCTCAGGTAATTTATAATCCTGACCTGTAATTTTATGTCTACAAAGCGGAGAACCACAATGGCAATCCCAAGGCGTAACATAATCTTCATTCGCTTCCCACAACGTATAATCAGCAGTTATCTCATCACCTTGAACAATATTACATCGAGCTACTAATGTTGAAATGCCTTCCATCCAGACGTTGCCATCACAAGAATGATTAATAAAATAAGTATCCTCGTTGCCAGGGTCCTCGTAAGTCCACAGATCATCATCCCACTGCATAACCAATTTTCCTTTTTTCTCCCACTCCTTAGCCTCTTGGGTATTACAACTAGATCCTCCAAAAACCACAACGGCTTCTCCGGACTTTATTGGTTTCTTAGCGAACATACCTTTCCCAATACTCGACTCTCTAACTTCCACTTTTGAACTCATCCAACTATCTTTAGGATACACACTCATATCTGGATTATTAAGTATCGTTGCCACGATTTTAGTATAGTCTAAAGTCAAGTAAGATCAAAGTTAGACTAACTTATCTGGGTTAGCCTTGTTGTGGGTAAACAGGTGCTTGGGTCTTTGGGTCTAAGATTTAGTAATAAACTGTTCAATATCTTCTTTTTTAAGAAGAGTTGACTCTGAACAAAAACTAACCATAGCTACACTTGGGTTATGGGAGAATCCGATATACTCTACAATCTTTCTCTTTTCCTTAGCCTTTTTAATTGCGGGAGCTAAATCTGTATCAGAGGAAACAAGAATAATTCTATCAGCAAGGTTTTCATAGGCTGCTACCAACATATCTACTGCGATTTGTACGTCAACTCCCTTTTCGTGATATATACCGTCACTTTTTAGTAAGTATCCAAATTGGTATAGAATTTTATGTTTCCTTAAGCTTCCTAACAGTTTTTGCTGGGAATTAAAAAGCTTTCCTGTTTTCTCTGATCCGTCCTGTTTGATCCGGCCAATATAGTAACAAGCAGAAACAACATTCTTTGATCTGGCGATGTGACTAGAAAATTTTGTAAAGTCAAACGATAAAAGATTATGAAGGTTTAAATCTCTAAGTTTATAATAGAAGTTACTTCCGTCTATTAGGATGATACATTTTTGTTTCACTGCCTAATTATATGAAATTTTAGCCAAAAATAAAGCCCTGCAAATGTCTCGCGACCTCACAGGGCGGTTTAGTGTCTAAAATAATACCACATCAGAGTGGTTTTGTCAAAAAGCTTGGGTGACGCTGGAGAAAAGAGATGACCGATATCAAATTCTCGTCATTTCAGTTCCGATTGAATCTAAAAAGTTCTCTTTGGTGCGGATGAGAGGACTTGAACCTCCATGGATTTCTCCATACGGTCCTAAACCGTACGCGTATACCAATTCCGCCACATCCGCGCGCTGAAGTACATTTTACCAGAGTGCTATTATATATTAAACACATGTATATAACCACATATCTAGGTTCGCACCTTTCAGGTGAAGGTTGAAATTTGTATGCCAGGAAGAGCCATTAGTCTAGTTAATGATCATTACTACCATGTTTTTAACCGCGGAAACAATAAGCGGAGTATCTTTCTACAGGACCGAGATTTTAGAAGGTTTCAGCAAACTTTTCTTTACTATCAACTTTCAGATATAAAGGTGAGATTTTCCGATTTTGCAAAGTCGCGTATCCAACAGGCTGTCCTTTCCTCATCTCAGAAACATGTACAGATAATTGCCTATTGCTCGATGCCTAATCATTTTCACTTCCTTCTTAAACAGGAAAAAGAAAACGGCATTGCGGCCTTTATCAGCAAACTTTCTAATAGTTACACAAAGTATTTCAATAAGAAATATGACAATGTGGGAGCCCTGTTTCAGGGAGTTTTTAAAGCAGCCTCGATTGAAACTGACGAGCAGTTTCTGCATGTGTGTCGTTATATCCATATTAACCCTGTAGTTGCAGGCTTGGTTAAAAGGCCAGAGGACTACAGATGGTCCTCTTACACAGAATATCTATCAACTGCAAGTACTAGTGTTGTAAGAGATGAGATTTTGGGACTTGTAGGTGGGATTGAAAAGTATCGCGCGTTTGTTGAAGATCAAATACCATCCGCAAAAAATCTAGAACTCCTTGAGCATCAGTTGTTAGAGTGACTTATACGTTCGCACCTGAAAGGTGGAAAGATAATTTAGCGTTGGTTTTTGATACGCTCCAGAATGGAAAGGTGGGTTTGGAGTTCGAGAGTATCATCTAGGGGTTTTAGTTTGGTTATGGCTCTATCCTTGTGCTGAAGTCCTTTTAGGATCAAAAAATCAGCTAACATTGGGTTTTTGGGCAAAGCAGGGCCGTGAAGGTAGCAACCAATCGCGTTTTTGTAGATACAGCCTTCAGTTCGATCCTCACTGTTATTTCCGAACCCTATCAAGACATTTCCTAGAGACTGAGCAGTTTTTCCGAGGTGGGTTTTGCCACTGTGATTTTCGAAACCGACGAGGGTTTCTAGCTTTCCCGAAAGTCTGTCAGTTTCTACCACCAAGTTACCAATCATCCGCTTATTACTTCCGATAGTGTGAGCATCAAATATCCCGACACCGTCTAGCTCCGTACCCTGTGAGGGTTTGTAGTATTTACCGAGTAACTGATAACCCCCACAAATAGCAAGTAGAGCCGCGCCATCCTCGATACTTTCACGAAGGATTTTTGCTTTGTCCCCCTTTAGATCACTTGAAGCCAGGATTTGTTCTCTGTCTTGCCCTCCACCCCAAAAAAATAAATCTATCTCCCCTGCCGTTAGTTTATCCCCCACCTCGATATTGATGACTTCAATTTGAATGTCTCTCCATCGACAACGGTTGACCAGAGTCAAAATATTTCCCCGGTCGCCGTAGATATTCATTGTTTTTCCGTACATGTAACCAATTCGTAAATTCATACTAGTCTAGCGAAAAATTTTTCAATCCCTTGGACTCTAGTTCTTTACGGAGCTGTAACATTGCTGTATAAGTCGGAAGGACATAAAGAGTCTCACCTGATTTTAGTTTTTCTAGGCTGGTTCTCAGGGCTTCAGCAATATTGGTTTGTACCGGACTTACTATCCGACTATCAAGGTGGGCGTATTTTAGTCTTAAGGCCAGATCAGCTGCTCGCAAACCACTAAGAGTGACGTTAAGAGTGGTATCTTTAAGTTTTTCAAAATCCACATCCCAAAGCCAGGAGACATCTCTACCATCGGCGATGAGGTCGTTGATGATTATTAGTAAATGCTTCTTTTTAGGTTCATAAGAGAGTAGCTTTAGCACTTCATTGAATCCTGATGGGTTTTTAACAAGGGCAATGTAGAGATTTTTGTTATCTATTTGTAATTTCTCACCTCGACCAAAAACAGGTTGGACTTTGGATAATCCCAAAGATATCGCTTTTAGGTCTAGACCTAGCGAGGCAGCTACAGTAACTGCAGCAAGTATGTTGTAAATATTGAAGATTCCTCCGAGGGGAAGGCTTAAACTAATGGTGTTTTCTCCAAGGCTTAAGTCAAAACTCACTTTGTCTACACCACTAATTTTGATATTACTAGCGCTTACATGTGGATGCGGTCGCATTAGATGGCACTTTGGGCATTGGTACACTCCCATATGAGAAGCGTAAAAAACTTCAAAATCCAGTTCTGTCCCGCACTCTCGGCACTTTTGGGCGTCCAACACATCAGGTGTTAAGGTTGAGCCCTGCGTTGGGTCCTCTATTCCATAATAAAGGACTTTTGCCCGAGTATTTTTACCAAGAAAAGACACATTTGGGTCGTCAGCATTGAGAACCAGAAAAGTTTCTTTATCCACTTGTCTCACAGACTTGTCCCAACGAGACCAGACGGTTTCAATCTCGCCGTAACGGTCAAGCTGATCTCGAAAAAGATTATTGATGACTACTACCTTAGTTTTTATTTGTTCCAGGGCCTGTGGTAAGACAAACTCATCGACCTCAAAGATTCCATAATCATTATTTACTTTCCCGTCCCAGTTAGACTTCTCAAGAAAAGCCGTAGTGATACCACGCAGCAGATTTGACCCAGCTCGATTGTGAACATAGCTCATTTGGTTTGTAGCCAAAATAGTTCCTAAAGTACGGCTAGTGGTTGTTTTACCATTAGTGCCGGTTATGAGCACACTACTTTTTGTTATTTGCTTTGAAAAATAACTTAACAGTTTTGGATTTAAGCGCGTAGACACTAGTCCGGGCAAGGCTGTACCGCCGTTACCGCCGAGTTTGGTAAGTTTTGAAATTAATTTTCCCGCTAGTATGGAAGAAGTGATAGCCAGGTTCATTAAGTGTATTCTACCACGATTTTTGAGAAAGTTAGTTAACTGAAGATTCGATTGCTTTTTTCAGATTTTGGACTTTGGGTATCCAGGTGGGCCAGCTAGAAGCGTAAGTGCGCCCTATCTTTTCGGCTGAGATAGCGCCAGATGGAACATATTTTTTCCTTAAAGTGCTGGCTACAGTATAGATCGCTTCCCGGAAATTGCTGAAGTGAGACTTACCCCCGTTCCACCCAAACGGGTTGTAGGAACCTGGAATCAATGCCTGTCCGAAGCTAGACTCAATACCACTGATGGCAGGTAAAAGATACGGATCGATGTCAAATTCCGCCGCTGCTAAGTAAAAATCAACGCTGTTCTTAGCTAAGGGCGATCGTTTGGATTCCAGGTAACTTTGTAGCCCCAATACCTCCTCCGGAACCTCCTCTGAAGTAATACTGGTTGTTGTTAAGTTTTGCGTAGAAATAGAATTATCTTCCAGAATAGCAGGAGCAGTTTTGAATGCAGGATAACTGTTTGCCTGGTTGGGGCTAAACAATATAAGACCAAAAAATATAATTCCGGTGGTTAGGCATTTCCCTAATATCCTAGCCAGCCGGATTGTCACCGCTGTCCGATATATATTCATAATCCGGCTAAAAGCCGAAGTTAAAACCGCTTTCCCTAAAAAGTGGTTTGGTTCTTTGGGAGTCCCCAAAAAACGCAACTTTTAAAGTTTAACACAGGGGTCAAGAGTAATGATTAATGATAGGTGAAGAACTAATTTTCTATGAGGTCGAAAGCGTATTGCACTCCCTCAGCCCAAGAGCCGTTGCTACTAGGAGTGTATTTAGCCATGATTTTTGAAGGAGTATCAAGACCTTTTTCGTAGTAGTTATTTTTTAGTCCTAAGGTAATTTTCTCAATCGCATCGTCGAGATTTCGAAAAGCAGCACCTGAGTTTTGTCCGGTATATATCGCCCAGCCCCAACAGTTAAATGAATCCTTTGGAATTTTGGAGCATAAATTGGACTCCTGAAATGCAATCCCCGCGAGTAATTTCCAATCAATATCTCTGTTGTCCGCTTCCTCAACTATTTTCTCACCGTAGCCGTAGAGAGGTGAACGAAAACGAGAGAAGAATCTATCCAAAAGCACTGGTCGGGCGTCCCCCTTGGCTAGTGAGGTGGCGATGTTACCGATAAGAGACGGCGTTGCGCTAAACATGCTGTAGGAAACGAAAGTGTCCTTGAGTGTGGTTCTCATGAGAGATTCGAACCCTTTGCCTTGGTATTTCACATTTTGCATGTTCACGGCGAAAAGAAGTGTGGTGACACTACTGACGAACCAACTAATAACCAAGAAAAATCGGAGCAGGTATAGGTGCATTCATACAAATATTATCGTCTTAGGTCTGTGGAGTCAATAAGGGTACCATATTCTTTGGAGCTGGTAACCGTACTTTGCTCGAACTTACGAGACTTAGTTACTCCAAATCTAATTTTACAACTTAATGCCTTAAAGGAACATATGGGTGTTGATAGTTTTCTTCATGTGAATAAGGTCTGTGAAAGTTCTGCCAATTTGAACCTTTTCTCTTGGGATGAAAATCAATAAATGAACCAAGTAAAAATATTGAGCCAATAGTTAAGAGGACGAGAGCCCTTAAGAAGTATTTATCTAATCCAAAATGTTTTGGAGAAACTGGCTGAAAATTTAGAACTTTCTTATCGTCTTCGTTTAGTTTTTTAAATAATTCTTTCTTAGTAATCTTTAGTGTTAAGAAGTCTTTGTATAATAAGAGCCTGGGATTAAGCAAGGAGTGCCATTGCTCTCCCATTTTTTGATATTCTCCAACTTTAGATTTGTTGTAAGTAAATAGGGTATATAGTCCAATGACAATTAAAGATAAAAGTAAGAACTCTCCAATAAAAAAGAATGAGTGGTTAACTACATTGTTCAAAGCAGTAAATCCAAATCCTGCAATAACTCCAATACTCGTCAGTAAGACGTTAAATAATCCTAAAGATTGTTCATCTAACTTGTTTTCTTTTTCTTCATAAGAACCCATCACTTCTTGATAGGTTTTATGAAATTGGTGAGATTCAGTCTGAATCTCCTTAAATTCTTTTTCTGTAAAATCTCTATTCATAATTTATGATCAAAGTTTCAAGCAAATTTTATTAGCTGATTGAAAACCCCACTAGTTTATTATTAAGATTTTTCAGCCTAAATATTTCTGTTTTTTCAGTTAAAGAAGACTTGAAAGTTACTTTGAGTTCGGCATTCTTCAGATCACAGACATTTTGTTGAGAATTAACATAATAATCAGAATCAAAAAAGAAATAATGATTGTCACCGTCATGTTTAATAGCAACTCCTACTTCCGCCTCGTCTCCAAACATCAAATTCTCAGGTTGCATCGACAAAGGAGCCATCTCAAGCTTTGGAACATCGTTAATATAATCATATGGTTCAGGAGCACTATCCCATTTTGCTTGGTATTCTGGTTTATTTTTCCAGTTGACTGCTACCTTAACTTTGGAAAATGCGTGAATGTTCTTTGGCAAAGGAAGATAATTTCTCCATCCCTTTAAAACCTTTATTTTTAATTTGAGTATTTTTCGTCCTGGCAACTTCTTCTTGGAATTAGGAGGGATCATTATTGAATCAGCAATTACTATACTGATTCTGGGATTCCTTGCCCACTCAACAAATATTACTAGACCAAAACTTAAAAACGTAGAAATAAAAATAATTATAAAATCCTTTTGGGTCAATTTACTGTCAGTCTTACTTCTAAAGTGGAATGGTAAATTTCTTTTTGTATAATGCAAAAAATGCTTATTTCCACGATGACTAAAATAGTCTGAAGAGCGATTGTTAGCAAGAGCTTTTTGACTAAAGACCAAGAAAAAGATAGCCACAACCAAAAAACTCAATATCTTTCTCATAGTTTTCTTCGTCTCATATTAATAGTTTTTTTAATTACTGTCTCCACCAATGAAACTAATGCGTAGCCTTGTTCGAAAGCTTGCTCATCAGTTAACTTAATTCCATATTCTTTCAAAGCAAGTTGTTTAAATTCTTCAATCTCCTCTTTGGTAAATATGGAGTTATTTTTGATAGGTTCTATTCTCTTTACCATCATTTTAACTTCTAGGCTAGCGGGATTTTATCAGAAACCTGGGCTAGAACTCAAGAAAAGGTTGATTTACTGAGGAAAAACAAAAAATTCGGATTTTAATCCGGTTTGGAGCGGGAGACGGGATTCGAACCCGCGACCTCGTCCTTGGCAAGGACGCATACTACCACTGTACTACTCCCGCGTGTTAAATTCTCGATTTCAAAAACCTTCTACCGAAACCAGTTTTGAAGTACTTTTCTCTAAGTATTGCGTTACCTTTAGTTGTACACGCTTCATAGTATACTAACTCCAATGGCGCCCTATGTTTTGTCGACATTACTTTACCGGAATTATGATGCTCTAACCTCAACTTCAGATTGTTTGTCCAACCAATGTAGTGTTTACCGTCAACTTTACTTAAAAGTACGTAGGTATAATACATTTTGTTACTACCTGCCCGCAACGCCTTCGCAGGCTTGGCTTGCGTGGCGGGCGGGCCACTGTACTACTCCCGCACAGCGAACTCACCTATCTTACCAGATTTTCTTTTTAGGTTCAACAACAAAGAAAGCGCCTGGTTATCCAGACGCTAGCCGTAAACAGCACAGAGCATTGCAATATACAAAAAGATCGGGAAGAATATAACAAGCAGGTAAGGTGGTGCTAGTGAACATAAGAATGCTGTCCTGAACCCATAGTTCCGAGACGTATAGAAGACGAAACACCCTACCACACTTCCCACCAGAGCCCCTATCAGTGCTGTATTTAGGTAAAGATCCCTTGGAGCTTTCGGAGTCAACCACAACAAGATTATCTGGAGAAGGAAAGCTGGAAAAGCGAATCCTAGTAGCATTAGTGAGTACCTTGTAGGTACACTCAAACGCTGCCTCATGTTGTTACCAAAAGACTTGAGCAAACCGACGCTTAGTAGCATGCCCTCTCCTTGAATTGCTTAGTTCCAGGGACATTATAGTCGATATTTTTGAGAAAGCAAATTTGCAGCCCATTGTGTTGAAAAGCTTCCAACCAAAGGAAAAAAGAAAGAGGCAGTCAACTTCGACTACCTTTACATAAGTCTCTCCTTTGGGCTATCTCGTTCCATTTCCTCAAGTGCCTGATTAACAACGTTCCCAAACGGCTCATTCAAGCCTCTAATGGGCCCTCTTTTCTGCACAAAGTCCCACTGAGCGTCTGGCAGCGTTGGGTCATCGCTAAGAATTTCCCAGATGCGTTTGAATTGGGCCTCAGAAAGTTCATCTAAGTCAGCGAAAGCTGTTTCCAGGGCCAACACAAGTTCCAGGGAAATTCCAGATCGCTCAGCCAGCCTTTCATATGAAATCTGTTTGTTATTTCGTGCTGTTAGAAGGGCTAAACCAAGCATATAGCAGCGTAGGTCATAGATAGAAGCCGTGACAGGGGTTGTACCTAGAAACTGCAGCCTTTTTTGTATACGCTCAGCCAGCGCTAACCTTACGTCGCTACTTATCAGTAGCTGACTAATAACAAGCATACGAACATTGAGGCTTCTAGCCGAGATAGGATGCAGCCGTTTTAGTAGGCCGCCCTGAAGCTGTAAACGAAATGTTTCGATAATCTCAGTAAGCCTCGCGTTTTGGGCCCTGCTAAAATGTGGAAGGTTTGCAGCGGCCCGAACTCCCCGTTTATTTCTCATGTCTCACCCTTCGATAAGGATTGTATGTGGAACAAATGAATAAAACAATGGTTATAGGACGAAATGGTGTTGTAGGAGGACTATTTATGAGTGGTGGAACCGAGAGGACTCGAACCTCTGACTTCTTCGGTGTAAACGAAGCGCTCTACCAGCTGAGCTACGGTTCCTGGAAGTATATTTTCAGTGCTTGGTAATTGTATTCCTTAGAACCTTTTTTAAATTGATCAATTTCCTCTTTGGAGACCCACTCAAAGCTCTTATGTTCTGTGCTTATCCGTACCTCGCCTGATTTGTGTTTGCAGCGATAACCGACCATAAAGACTTTTTTTCCTTCATTTTTACTTCCCTTATCAAACTGAAAGGACCAAGTATGAAATGGTTTACCTACCTCTATTTCTAGGTTTGATTCCTCGAGCACTTCACGTTTAAGTGAATCTATAGTACTCGATTCTCCAATTTGTATCTTGCCCCCAGGAAAGTCTACTCCGCCGGAGTAAAAAATAACGAGGACTTTTCCATCCTTTTCGATGAAAGCTTTTTGACCGACGTAAAATTCTTGGTCTGGGTTCATAATGTTTAGTGGTGCCGAGGGAGAGAATTGAACTCCCGACGCTGGGTTCTTCAGACCCACGCTCTACCACTGAGCTACCTCGGCATGGTGCGGACGAGAGGACTTGAACCTCCACCCCTTGCGGGACATGCACCTCAAGCATGCGCGTATACCAATTCCGCCACATCCGCCAATTAACTATCGTATTTTAACAAATATACATGGAAAAGGAAACGTGGTGGGCCAGAGAGGACTCGAACCTCCAAGGATTGCTCCATACGGTTCTGAACCGTACGCGTATACCAATTCCGCCACTAGCCCCAGCGCGCGTGCCCCGCGAAATCCGCCAAGGGCGGGTGAAGTGGGGTCTGCCAGTTTCGCCACCACGGCATGAACTATGGAATTATACCAAACTTATGTGCCTCCCACAAGAAATTTTCGATTGTGGCAGTTTTAGAGAGCTGTTTAGTAAGTAGTCTATCTGTAACACCCCACTTCGCTAAAGCTCCGCGGGGTTTCGTCCGTCTTCGCCAGTTGGCGAACGGCGGACTCAAAAAGAAAAGACTCGTCCCGATTGGGTTGAGTCTTAGCTAGATCTAAGCTGTTGGAGCAGGGCTCTACTCTCCGATATCAAGGCGCCGTATTGCGCGAGTTTATTAGATATCCGCAGCTCAAGCCGGCGACGTTCCGCAGAGCTAAGACGAGTTTGAGCTATTTCTGCACAGATAGCATGCCAGGCGTTAAGTAGATCGTTTCTTGCGTCGGGGTCTGCAGACTCATATCGAGCTGCGATACGCTCAAGACGGATAGCCCAGAGGATCCAGCGGTCACTCGCTGACTCACCTGAATGTAACCCTCTCACGTGGTTCATAAGTATGAGTGTAGCCTTCTGGATCGTAGTCAGCTGGGTGTTGGCCCTAAGTGTGTCAAGATCAGCCAAAAGGTCTAGATTGGTGGAATGGGCTGTGCTAAAGTCGAGTTCACACATCACTACACAGACTCTTGCGTAAACATCTGAAAAAGCATCTTGCTCACGAACGTTGCTCGAACCGCTCGCCTTGGTATGAATATACCTAAGAAGGGTAAGAAGCGGCTCGTATTCTGTAAGGGCTGGTGCGCCTGCCACCATGAATCCATCCCCTTTCTGAACCTGGACTATAGTACTCTGTGACCATTTTGTCAAACAGGCAATTACCTCTTGGGAGCTGTTTAGCTATTTGTGTCTACTCCTGATGTGCAGGTTCAAACCACACCAGGTGTGGTGAGAACCAGGTGTGGTGAGAAGCCAAAGTGTTGGCTTCGATGGGAATCTTAGCCAAGCTGTGCTTGGCGTAAATAGATTCCCGGGAATAGGTTTGCACATGAGGATTGGGAATAAAAAAAGAGCCTATTGGCTCCAAAAGTACTAAATAAACTCGGTTTTTCTTTTAAAAAATAAAAACCCCGGCCCGCCAGTCACTTTCGTGAATGGCCAACCGGGGACCCGTGACGCTTGTGCCAATGCAGTTTGCGTCTACGACTTGACCCGGGATTTTGGTCAAGTGCGTTGGCTGGGAAGGGGCTTTCCGCAGGACAGCCGGTGTGACCAGTCGCTGGTGACACCTAATTAGCTACAGCCGCGCCGACGATGGGTGAGATAACCTCTCGACCCTAAACGGCGGCTGTACTAATTGTCCTGAGTTGGAAAACAACCCCTTCCCGTCGCCGATGTCCCTAGTCCTTAGCCGTAGCCAAGAACAGTTGACATCAACAACATCTCGGTCACCTCCTTTCTGAGGTGTAACTGGCCCGTACCGTTCGATTCCGATGTCGCTCTCCGACGATCGGATTTGGTACGGAAACCTCTCCCCCGCTTGCGCCGAGCCGCCCGCTCAACATTTACATGCTGGCGGCTACGCTAGTGGCGGATGGAGAGGACAGAAGTCGAGGCGCCCGCCGGTCCTAGACCAGGCGGAAGCCGGCGCCGGTGATCATTTCCCAAAACTTAAATTTACGGGGCGCGAGTGACTTCATGCGTCACTCCTCCTTCTGACTTACTCTGGTTGGTTTACGAAACACAACAGGTGTCCGCTTCCAGAGAGTCTATAAATAGTCACTACCTATAACTAACTACTTATTTACTCCCTGGAAAACCAACCTTGTTTCAAAGTGCAATGCTAAGCATTTTAACAACCTAGCAATAATATTGTCAAATGTGATGTAAGTATTATAACATATGTAAAACCGTTTGTCAAGTCCTATAGGTCTGAATAGGTTTACTAAATTACTTTGTCATTGCGAGCATCAGCGAAGCAATCTACCTAGATTGCCACGGGGCAAAGCCCCTCGCAATGACGGATACATTAAGAGAAAGTAGACTCCTACAAATAGAAAAGGACCCGATGAGCAGCTTGCGCTACACTTCGAGTCCTTGGCTTCCTCAGAACATATCGTCTCCATATGGATACGCGTTTGTCCTGGGAAGAGTCTCCTGTTTTGTTTGTCCAACTTGGCTCTTGGAGCTCCGGTGGACCAGGTGTCTAGGATACACACCTCGATTGGCCGAAGAGATTGGATACGACTCCTAGTGCCTGAGTAAGCCGAAGCTTCTCCGCACGCTCTCCGTAGACAGTTTCTTCCCAGGGACCTTTCGGTATGTCTCCCCTGAATGACCCGCTAGCGGCAGTCGTCCTCCCGATGACGCCGCTCCCGGTCGCGACGCTCCTCGACCTCGCGAGGAGAGAGGAACCTGCAGCCCGATCCCGACGCGGCCAGCAACCGGTTCCCCACTAGGACGTGGGGCCTGGGTGCCGCCAGCATGGCGTTGGTCCCGCCGGCCGAGAACCGTTGGGCTCCCGGATGGACATACACGGGCATCCAGCCACTTCCCGTTTGCATTTTCCGTGCCACTTTGGCACCTCCTGTTTAGAATAGCTTAATTATACCATACTATGGGACATAAGTCAAGTTCTATGGGTTATTTCACTAAGAGGAGAAAGAGGATGGATAGCGCTATTCTGTACCAGCCAAAAGAGGTTAAGGAATACTTTCTGACGAATCCCAGGAACCATTTGATAACTACGAGGGCAACGATGAAGGAGACAACAAAGCCGAATATGAGAATATTGAATTCTGAATTCTGAATATTAGGAAGACTTTTCAGGAGATCGTATCCTGTTGCGGCAAGCATCGTAGGTATGGCTAGGATAAACGAAAATTCAACAGCTGCCGTTCTGTTCATCCCGGCAAACATGGCTCCTATTATAGTCGCTGCTGATCTAGAGACACCGGGAATCATGGAAATACTCTGAGCCAA
>MHDB01000018.1:0-1570 GCA_001816835.1 Candidatus Woykebacteria bacterium RIFCSPLOWO2_01_FULL_43_14
GGTCAAGATACAATGAGCTTAAGAATCATGGACACGTTTACATTTTTCACAACCGAGGAAAAAACGCCGGGGAGTCCCTGGGGCATGCTCATACTCAAATAGTTGTTATGCCGTCTCAGATCTCGGTTACCTCCAAACCTTTGGGCGAGCCTGACAACAATATTTTGGTAACCAAGTTTTACCGTTTGTATGCCCCGTCTTATTCCCAGTGGCCTGGAGAGCTATGGGTAGTTCCCAAAGACCGCTACCAAACATTTGGGGACCTCACAGATAGCTCTTTGTATGAGCTCTCAGATGTTGTACGGGAGCTTATCAAAATAATAAAAGATCGGATTGAGGACGAACCTGCTTATAATTTTTACATCTATCCTGGAAAAGATTGGTACTTACGTCTAATACCTCGGGCTAAGGTATTAGGGGGTTTTGAGTTGGCTTCTAATATATATGTAAATACGGTAGATCCTGAGGAAGTAAAGAACTATGTAAAAGAAAAGTTCCGCCTTTCCTAGTTCTCATCATTGTTGATTCTGGACAAGCCAGAATGACGGAGGAAGGACTACGCCGTGCCTGATTTAATTTCCCCAAGTAGCCAGAGAACAGCCTCGCGTTTATAACGCCTGTCACCTCGGGAGTTGATTCTAATTGCTGGTAGTTTACCCCGTTTACCCCAACGCTTGATCGTAAGTGGTGACACTCGCAAAAAACTAGCTACCTCTTTAACAGTCATTAATTCTGGTAAATCATTCCCAAGTGACACAAAGACCTCCAACTAGATTTGAGACTTTAGATGATTGATTATGAAGCTAGAGATTAGAATTTCGATGTTTTCTACTCTCTAATTTCCAACTTCCAACATCTAATATTTAATGTATCAGAGTAGAAAGTTATATGTCAATAGAGTAGCTATCAATTGAAAAAGCGCTTTTTAAAGCGCTTTTTCTTTACATTAAGTTATATTTTGATCTACTTTAACTCGACGGTTCCGCCAGCTGCTTCAAGTTTAGTTTTGGCCTCATTGGCGGCTTCTTTGTTCAGGCCCTCTGCGATTGGTTTTGGAGCAGAGTCTGCTAGATCTTTAGCTTCTTTCAGCCCAAGCGTCGGAACGATTTCACGGATAGCTTTAATGACCGCAATTTTATTTGCTCCGGCATTGCTGAGGATAACGTTAAAGCTGGACTTTTCCTCAACTGCTTCACCACCTTCTGCAGGACTGGCACCGACTGCTGGAGACACTGCAACGGCGGCTGGAGCGGCAGCGCTAACGCCAAACTTTTCCTCCAATGCTTTTATCAGCTCGGAGAGGTCTAGCACCGACATGCTTTCGATTGCTTCCATGATCTGATCTTTTGAAATTTTTTCTGCCATAATATTCACCTCCTTCTAGGTAAGGTTGTAGGTTTTAGGTTGTGGGTTGTAGAAAATTTTCTACAACCTACTCACTACAACCTATAACCTATGTACTCTTTGTTTTTCCAATTGCACTCAAGGTATAGACTAGGTTTCTGATGTTTCCCTGTAACACGTTAACCAGTCCATAGAGTGGAGAAGACATGCCACCGACTACCTGGGC
>MHDB01000018.1:1734-4080 GCA_001816835.1 Candidatus Woykebacteria bacterium RIFCSPLOWO2_01_FULL_43_14
TTTAGCGCTCTTGCAGTGAGAGTGTTTTTGGTAATTTGGTACTCGGAGTCTAGCTCTGCTAATTCGTTGCGAAGGCTATTGAGGTCGGTGGTAGAAAGACCACGATAATCAGTGAGCACGGTGAGTTTTGCTCGTTCAAACTTTTCTTTAAGTTCTTGCACTGTTTGTATTTTCTTTTCTGTAGCCATAAAAAATCCCCGTTTAGATAACGAGGAACCTGATACGGTTGTAGGTTTACAAACTATAACCTGAAGTGTGTCCTCGGTAGGCTTACATTAAGTCCTTCGATTTTTCTCGGGACGCCTACTGTCTTTAGATAGGTGAGAGTATAGTGTACCTGACAAACCTTGTCAAGATGTTTATTTCAGGGAAGAGGAGTCGACTCGGACTGAGGGACTCATGGTGGTGGTGAGGTAGATTGAGACAATAAGGTCGCCTTTGGTTCCTTTTGGTCTAGATCGGTTTATGGAATCAAGCAGGACCTTAAAATTCTCGACTAGTTTTTCCTTTTCAAAAGAAGCCTTTCCTATGATAGCGTGGATGATGGGTGATTTGCCGGTTTTAAACTCAATCAAGCCTGATTTAAGCTCCTGGATAGTTTTCTTTAGATCAGTTGTAACAGTACCTGTCTTAGGATTGGGCATCAACCCCCTTGGCCCTAGGACCTTAGCAGCTGGAGTCAAGACAGGCATCATTTCTGGGGTTGCCACCACTTTGTCGAAGCTTATTTTCCCAGTGTTAATTATGTCTGAAACAGTTTGTTTGTCTCCAATTACCACTCCAGATTGCTTGAGTTCCACGTCTGGGCTTTGAGTGAAGACCAAAATTTTTGGCTCTTTACCGCTGCCGTGAGGTAGAAGTACCGTACTTCTGACCTGCTGGTCAGCTTTGGTGACGTCTAGATGAAGGTTAATATGAGCTTCGAGAGTAGCGTCAAATTTGGTGTTGGATGATCTCTTGACTAGATCAATGGCGTCTTCTAAAGGATAAGTTTTTGACTTATCAATTTCGGAGATTAGAGTTTGGTAACGACGACTTCGGATTTTCTTGATTTTGTCTCTGATCTTCTTAACAATTGGTTCACTTTTGATTTCATCAGCGACTTTAGGTTTGTTATCAGTCTGATCTGGAGAGTGCTCAGAAGTCTCGTCAAGTGAGACTATATCTGTATCTAAAGGTTCTAAGTTTTTTAGTTTTCTTGATTTCGTCTTTGATTTTGGCATTTTGATTTACTCAACATCAACGCCCATGCTTCGGGCTGTTCCGGATACCGACTTCATGGCTTGATCGACATTACGCGTGTTAAGGTCTGCCATCTTACTTTCGGCGATTTTTCTAACTTGGTCGTTTGTCAACTTACCAACTTTTTCACGGTGAGGTACGCCTGAACCTTTTTCAAGCCGCAGTTCTTTTTTGATCATATCAGCCACAGGTGGTGTTTTTAGGATAAAGACAAAAGACCTGTCTTCAAAAATAGTAATCACAGCCGGAATGACTTGGCCACTTTTATCAGCAGTTTTTTCGTTATACTGCTTCACGAAATCCATAATGTTGATTCCGTGTGGTCCAAGGGCGGTCCCGACTGGGGGAGCAGGGGTTGCAGTTCCTGCATTAAGATTAATTTTTACGATTGTCTTTACTTTTTTTCCGACTGCCATGTTAAAGACTGTTCACAGTTGACAGTTCACAGAGAAAAGCTACTGTGAACCGTGAACCTGTTTCTACTGTGAACTTACCTCCTGTTTTTCCTTAATTCGTAATTCCTTAGTCTTGATTCGTTTTTTCTCGGTTTTTAGGCACGAGGTGCACAATTTATAGCGCAGCTTAGTTGTCCCGTCAAGAAGGGTTACTTTGTGTAGATTGGGCATTGATTTTTTGATTGTCCGCCTTTTGGAGTGGCTGACGTTGTGTCCTATCAGGCTCCCTTTGTTGCAGAGATCACACTTTACCATAATTATCCTTGAAGTTAGATGTTGGACTTTTAGAAGATAGATTAAGAAGTTAGAAGAGGGAGGATAGAATCTCTAGCTTCTAATATCTAATTTCCACCATCCAGACTATGGTATACTAAAACAAATCAAGTGGAATTGCAATATCTGGTTGAATGTAGAATGGTGGGATTCAACATTCATGATTCAAGTTTATTATGTTGCTTCAGTATTTAGACAACCCATTATTATTATTTGCCTCAGTTGTAGCATTGGCCCTAGCAATTAGCGTTCATGAGTTCGCCCACGCTCTGGCTGCGGACAAACTAGGGGATCTCACCCCACGTTATCAAGGCAGGTTGACTTTGAGCCCTTTAGCTCATCTGGACTTAGTAGGCACTTTGATGATCTTATTGGC
>MHDB01000018.1:4145-5580 GCA_001816835.1 Candidatus Woykebacteria bacterium RIFCSPLOWO2_01_FULL_43_14
GATCGCTTACAAATTTGTGCCTTCACCCGGTAACCTTTTTTTGCTGCCCATAATTATTCTAAATATTAATCTAGGATTATTTAATTTGATTCCCATAGCTCCTCTCGATGGGTTTAAGGTTATAGAAGGTTTGTTGCCTAAGGCCTTAGCTTTGCAATGGAGGGGTCTGGAGAGATATGGGTTTTTGTTTTTGATTTTCCTGATCTTCCCTATTTTCGGGGCGTCATTAATCGGCTCGGTACTCTTGCCCGTTCAGAGAAGCGTTTTGGAGCTACTTCTTAGGTAAAATAGGGGTTGCTTTTTTCCTTAAAACCTGCTATAAATAAAGTGTTAGTGACCTCACTTGCCACACAGTGTTTTAAGGGGGTGATAGGTTGTTAGCAAGAAGGTTTTGTATATACCCTACCATGTTCGAGAGGGTAGGCAGGCACATTTCTTCCTCGTTACTGTTTATTTATGCCGGTCGAGTTCGCGTTGACCCTACCAGAACGTGACAGATCGCAAATTTCTTAAGTCATCGGAAGAATTGGCCTAAACCTGCGGCATGGGAGGGTGAGATTATTAAGAGAAGTGTTATCCGGTTTAAAGATCAAAGCTGGGTAACACTTCTTTTTTGTACTTTGAGCCTATGTTTTGGTACAATTAGCTTTAGGCCGACGTAGCTCAGGAGTAGAGCAGCTGTTTTGTAAACAGCAGGCCGGGATTGCGAAATTCCCCGTCGGCTCCATAGTTGACAGTTGTTAACAAAAATTGTTAAATATTCTTAATGGCAACAGTAACTATTTCTCTTCCGGATCAAATAGCAAAAAAGATTGACCTTGAAGCTAAGAAACAAGGTTTTGCAACGCGTTCTGAGTTTATCAGATCGTTGCTTAGAGAAAAGTTATACCAGGAGACACATCAAGAGGAGTTAGTGCTGGAGCCTTTTGTACCAAGGCCGTTGGAAGAAATTGAAGACGGGTTACGCAAAACTGGGTTGTACAACGAGAAGTTTATCAGAAGTCTAGTGAAGGGTTTGAGTACGTCCTCTTTTTATGCCAATAAAACCTCTAAAAAATGATTTGGTAGCCTTCTTAACTAAGCATTCACTGAAGAAGAAGTATAGTAAACAGTTGAGTTTTTTAGAAAGTGACTGGACTCACCCGTCCTTAAATATTGAAAGACTAAATCCGAAAGTTTTCAAACTTTATTCATTTAGAATAGATCGTAGATACAGAGCTATTTTTACTGTTCACGAGTCGGGGGAAATCGAAATCCTCGATATTAACAACCACTACCAGTAAAATTTCCTGATGGAAAATCTTACAGGTAGATCGTAGACTTAATATTCTCCTTTTGATATAATCTTCAAGCTGTTAAGGCTGGGATGGCAGAGCGGTCAATTGCATTAGACTGTAAATCTAACGCCATTATGGCTACGGAGGTTCGAATCCTT
>MHDB01000019.1:0-5141 GCA_001816835.1 Candidatus Woykebacteria bacterium RIFCSPLOWO2_01_FULL_43_14
GGTTTTTGCGTTTGCTGATTTTACTTTTGTCTTGGTTACGAAGAAGAGGAACATGGGCAAAAACAGGCAATTTCCAACCGAAAGCTTGATAAAGCAAAACGTGTTTCGGAGTAGAAGAAATCCACTCTTCAGCCCTTATGACATGGGTTATTTTCATTAGCTCGTCATCTACTACAACTGCCAGATGATACGTCGGGAACCCATCTGACTTGAGAAGGACCTGATCATCGATATCTTTATTTTCGAAAACTATCTTTCCTCGAATAACATCCTCAAACTCAGTCGTGAGGGTTTCCGGAACCTTTAACCGTATGACATAAGGCTTCTTCTCGTTTAAATTTCTCTCTAACTCACCGGCACTGAGCTCCCGGCAAAATCTATCATAACGAGGAACTTCTTTATTTTTCTTCTGTTCCTCCCTAACCTTATCAAGTCTTTCAGAACTACAAAAACAATAATAGGCCTTATTTTTGGCGACCAGCTCTAGGGCATATTTATGATACAAACTCTTTCTTTCTGATTGACGATATGGACTGTAAGGACCGCCAATATCCGGTCCCTCATCGTAATCCAAACCCAGCCAACGGAGAGACTCAAATATCTGCTGCTCGGAGCCTTCTACGTAACGACTCCGATCGGTGTCTTCAATCCTAAGAATGAACTGGCCATTATTTTTACGGGCTAAGGCGTAATCAAATAAAGAGACGTAAGCTGTCCCAATATGCGGGTCCCCGGTGGGTGAAGGCGCGACGCGTGTCCTAACAATACTATTCATAAAGAAATTATACCCCAACTAGATTCAAATGATTATCCCCAAATTAATTTCTGGTATACTATGTGTTATGAACCTGTCCGAAATGTCCGTATTTTTCCGTAAACTGGTCAAATGGGGTGGAATTCTCTTGGTTTTACTGATCGTGGGCAAACTGGCTTGGAACGAAATCTCGGCTTACTGGATTCGAACTCATACCCCACCGCCGACTCCCCCTAACTTTGCCTTGGGTAATAAGATTCCTAAGTTGCAAATAAACCTAGCTAACACAAATTTTAGTGCTACCAAGATTACGCTAGATACCATTGACGGTCGTTTACCTAAAACTACCACAGTCATACCTATCTACTTGGTGAGCAAACCCACAGTCACGCTCCTTAGTTTTGACCGGGCCCAAGATATTGCTAAATCGCTAAGTTTCACGTCCGAGCCCAAAGTTATTTCCGAAACAGAGTTCAGATGGGAAGACCCGACAAGTAATCGAACCCTAAACTTGAAGACCACAGACTTTAACTTCCGCCTGGTTCAGGACAATTCTAACCCAAAATTGGCCATTAACTTCAGTGAAGCTGCTGCCATAGCTAATGTTAAAAATTTCCTCTCACAGCGAAATCTCCTACCAGTGGAACTAAGCGAAGGGTCGGCCAGTGCGAAATTTGTTAGCATAGCTGGGGAAACAATCAAAAATGCCCCGCGTTCTAGCGCTAACGCCGTACTTGTGGAGCTGTTTCGCCAGCCAATAGAAACAAAATACCCAGTTCTTACCAAAAACGCCAAAGAGTCCCTTGTGAGAGCGGTGGTAACTTTGCAAAAATCAACTCAAAGCAATGTGCCAGTGCAAACAATCACCGAAATCAAATACACTCACTGGGTAATTGATCCAGCCAAGCAAGGGACTTACCCCGTAAAACCTATCGAACTTGCTTGGCAAGAATTCAAAGACAACAAGTCTTACTCCTCTATAGGATCTGAGAACTACTCCGAATTAGACGTCACTGATATTTCGCTAGGATATTTTTCATCTGAGGAGTACCAAGAAATGATCCAACCAATATTTATTTTCACAGGTCGGGGCATCAACAAACAGGGAATCCGAGAAGAGTTCGTTTCATTTCTACCAGCTATAAACACGGTATCCCCAGTCAAGTAACGCCTTCGTCTCTCCAAATCTATCCTGACTATCTAGTATTACCCCAATTAGCGTCCTTCCCTCACGAGAGGCACGAGAAAGAAGACATTCGTTGGCTTTGGGTGTGTAACCAGTTTTCATCCCGTTGATACCCGAGTCACCTATCAAAATGTTGACATTCTCAAGCTCGTGCCAGTGCGTTTTAGCCACATCAGTCACTACCGTATTTTTGATTTTAACGATTTCGGATAAGAGCGGGTGATTGTTCACAACTGCGCCTAAAATAGCCAGATCTCTAGGCGTGCTGTAGTGGTTGTCGTCATCCAAGCCAGTCGGGTTATTGAAATGGGTGTTAGTCATATTTAGAGCTAGCGCCTTTTCGTTCATGGCGTAAACAAACAAGTCGTATTTAACGCTGTCGCTCCCTGCCAAAACCATAGCGGCATCATTGCCACTTTTAATAAGTAAGCCGTAAAGTAAATCGCGAACTTTGATCTTTTCCCCAGGTACTAGACCCATAATTTGCCCTTCATAAGCCACTTCGGGAACGCTAAGAACCTGATCTAAGTTGTAAAAATCCAAAGCAGTTAGGGCTGTCAGCAATTTGGTGATGGAGGCGGGGTAGAGACGTTGGTTCTCGTTTTTAGCGTAAAGCACTTTAAAAGACTTTGGTTCGAGCAAAACGACCCCCTCACTGCTTAGGTTAGGAGGCAGCTCCTCTGAAATTTTTTCTGGGTACGGCGCTTTTTCTGGAATCGGGATGTCTATGGGTTTTATTAGAGGTGTTTGGGGAGCATAAGTATAGCCCTGAGTTACATCATTTCGGCTACCATAGGTTACAAAAACCATCAGCAAGACAGTTATAATGAGCGTATTCTTTCGACCAAAAAAGTGAAGGACTCTTAATCTCAGCAGACTAAAGATCAGTTTT
This sequence comes from Candidatus Woykebacteria bacterium RIFCSPLOWO2_01_FULL_43_14, assembly GCA_001816835.1. GTDB lineage: Bacteria > Patescibacteriota > Microgenomatia > Woykebacterales > 2-01-FULL-43-14 > 2-01-FULL-43-14. Next base: position 2,833 of record MHDB01000019.1, read on the forward strand.
GAGGTGTAATTCTTTAAGCTGACCAGCGTCCACTTTGCTAGGGGCGTCCATAACCGAGACTTGGCCGCTTGAAATCGCGGGGAAAGCCATAACTTCACGAGTATTTTCTTCATTAGCAAATATCATCATCAATCTCTCTATTCCAGGAGCAATACCACCGTGCGGAGGAACACCGTACTCAAATGCTTTCAGCAGATGGCCAAATTTTTCCTGGACTTCTTCTGAAGTGTGGCCCAAAATCTCAAAAATCTTTTTCTGAAGTTTTGGATCAGTAATCCGAATACTCCCACCGCCAACTTCATAACCATTACACACCAAATCATGCTGCAGGGATCTCACTTTTAACGGGTCGCTCTCTAATAAACCCAAGTCTTCATTTTTGGGCGCGGTGAAGGGGTGGTGAGATGGGGCGAGTGCTCTTGTTTGGGTTTTTTCGAATAACGGGAAATCCAAAACCCAGGCAAAACCTAATACATCGGGATCTTTTTCCTCACGTATGTCAAATTTGTCATTCCCATATTTTTCCATTGCCTCTTGATAGGTAAACCTAGGGAAAGGTTTCTTATATACTTTCTTCCCCACCACTTTCTCAGTGATTTCAATCATCAACGCCTCGGTAAGATTTAGCAACTCTTCTTGGTCAACAAAAGACATCTCCATATCAAGTTGAGTGAATTCACCGTAGCACCGATCCGCCCTTGGGTCTTCATCGCGAAAACAGCGCGCAATTTGGTAGTATTTTTCAAATCCGGCGACCATCAGAAGTTGCTTGTATTGCTGGGGAGATTGAGGTAACGCATAAAACTTACCTGGCTGAAGCCGGGAGGGGACCAGAAAGTCCCGGGCTCCTTCAGGAGTAGCTTTAGTCAGAATAGGAGTTTCAATTTCCACAAACCCCCGATCATCCAAGAAACCACGCATGTGCCTAATAATCTGGTGTCTCAAACGTATGTTTGAGTTCAATCGTGGACGTCTCAGATCAAGATAACGATATTTTAGCCTCAGTAATTCATCAACATCACGACCATCGGCGTCTATTTCAAAAGGGGTTTGAGTAGACTTATTGATAAGACTTATTTCCGTTGCCTCTACCTCGACCTTACCTGTGGGAAGATCGGGGTTAATGTATTTTTCAACCCGGCTCTTTACCAAACCACTAACTTTGACGACATCCTCAGGAGAAAGTTTGCCAGCTTCTTCAAAAGCTTTTTGGGAAACTTGTGGGTTAACAACTATTTGAAGTAACCCGGTATAATCCCTAAGATCGAAGAAAACAAGCTTACCGTGATCGCGGTAAGAATTTACCCAACCGTAAAGAGTGACGTTTTTTTCTACTTGATCAATAGTTTGGGAAACAGAGGTTCTCTGCATGCTGACATTGTACCTAAAGAAGGTAGAGTTGTCTAGGATTGATAACACCGCTACAAAGAAACCCACCTTTATTAGGGTGGGTTAAGTCTTACTTTATTATGAAAGTTTGATCAAAATATCGTGATCCCCACGATCTGGTTATATCAGGTAAGGGTTCCAAATATCTTGGGTGCCTTTTCAGCCATTCTTTAATGGCCGATTCGGGAGCCCCGAGATGCTCAAGAAGATACAATCCTGCTGAGGCATTCATAAGATCCTGCGGAGTAACTGGCCTGTTCTGAGCAATCATCTTTGATCCTCCCTTGCCGCAATAGTACCAAAGACATTGTCAATAATCAAATCACTTGTCAATCAGTATTTGATCAAGCGACTTAATCCAAAAACCTACAAGTGGTAAACCACCCAAAAGAGTAAAGATCCAACCCACGAGGATCAGTACTAAGGTCAGACCGACTGTGGCTCCAAGACCTGTAAATAAACCACTCAGAAACGAGCGGATAAACAGCTGTCTTGGGTTAAGATAAACTTTATCAATTGCGCGAATTAGCTTTTCCAAACTATCTTCGTAACTGGTCACACTTTTATGATATTACTTTTTGCAGAAAAAAAGAAACATCCTACAATATTGACACCACACCACAACTAAACTATGGTTTAGACAATGCTTGCCAAGGTTATCTCAGCTGCGGTGATTGGTTTGGACGCGTACAAAGTAGACGTTGAAGTCGATATTCCTTCTCAAGGACTCCCCAGTTTTACTATTGTCGGATTACCCGACAAAGCGGTCGAAGAAAGTAAAGAAAGAGTTCGTTCAGCAATCAAGAACTCAGGAGCAGACTTCCCCGCCAAAAGAATCACCGTCAATCTCGCACCGGCCGACATTCCCAAAGAAGGGCCTTCCTACGACCTAGCAATCGCCTTAGGGATTTTGATAGCCT
>MHDB01000019.1:5175-10146 GCA_001816835.1 Candidatus Woykebacteria bacterium RIFCSPLOWO2_01_FULL_43_14
ATTCATTGGAGAGCTTTCTTTAGACGGTTCGTTAAGGTCAACCAACGGCGTCCTGCCTAAAGCAATCTTTGCCAAAGAAAATCATTTTGAAAACATTTTTGTCCCTTCTGATAACGCCGAGGAAGCGCGCTATATAAGCGGCGTCAATATTTATTCTCTTACGAATCTAGGGCAGCTCGTCAAACACCTAAGCGGTCTGCAACCTCTTAATCCTGAAAAAGAACGCCTTCCTCTAGAAAGCGCTGAGGACTACGGGCTTGATATGAAGGATGTCAAAGGTCAGGAAAATGCTAAGCGTGCCTTAGAAATAGCTGCCGCGGGAGGCCACAACGTTATTCTAAAAGGACCTCCAGGATCAGGCAAAACCCTTCTTGCCAGAACTTTCCCTTCCATCCTTCCCAGATTAAATCCAGAGGAATCCATTGAGATAAGTAAAATCTACAGCGTGGTGGGACTACTCAAAAACAAATTGATAACCGCTCGTCCGTTTCGTTCTCCCCACCACAGCAGCAGCCACGTCGGGCTGGTAGGCGGCGGAACCCATCCCAAACCAGGCGAAATTTCATTGGCCCATCGAGGAGTTTTGTTTTTGGATGAGTTTCCAGAATTTGCCCGACATACTTTAGAAGTTCTTCGCCAACCACTGGAGGATGGGTTTGTGACCGTCTCCCGTGCTGCAGGCTCCTCCACTTTTCCCGCCAAATTTATTCTTCTAGCTGCTGCCAACCCCTGTCCGTGTGGGTACCTCAACCACCCTCGCAAAGACTGCGTTTGTACTCCCAGTCAAGTCGTCAAATATAAAAAGCGTATCTCTGGTCCCATCTTAGATCGCATCGACTTACACATTGATGTGCCAGATGTGCAAACGGAAAAGCTAGCTCTTGATTATCAATCCGAACCTTCTAGTCAAATTCGAAGTAGGGTCCAAAAAGCCCGGGAAAGACAGTGGGAAAGGTTTGAGGGTACTCCCGTCTCGTCCAACTCCGAAATGAGTAACAAGGAGGTCAAAGAGTTTGCGAAGCTAACCAAGGATTCACTCGACTTAGTCAAAGGAGCTATTGATAAGTTTTCCTTAAGTGCGAGGAGTTTTTTTCGAATACTTAAAGTTGCCAGAACTATTGCTGATTTGGAAGGAATTGAAAATATTAAGACCACCCACTTGGCTGAAGCCTTACAATACCGGCTAAAAGATAATTTTTGAAGTTAAAGGAACATCTGTTTTTTTATCTCTTATTACCGATATTACCGAGGTTACGTAGCTGTTTAACCTCCCAGGTTGTACTTTAGGGTCAGGTTGTACTTTAGGGTCAACACAAACCCCGCACATTGTATTTCCCATCCATTAACGGAGAGACGCACAATGTGCGGGGTTTATCTTACTAAGAGGCCTTAGCCACCGATTTTGAACATTCTTGTCCCACAATCTGGACATGTCCCACGGAGGGCTGGTTTACCATTCTTCATGGTGATTCGCTCAGGGTTATCAACTTCTTTCTTAGCGCGACACTTAACACAATACATTGAAGCCATATATGTAAGTTTTTAGCTTATAGCTTTTAGTTTATAGTTAAAAATTGTTTTCTACAAACTACCAACTACGTACTATTAACTAAGTTCACCTCCTTCCGAGCAGAGGAATATTGTATGCGAGCCCGGTATTACTAATTAAAAAACTTAGCACAACCTGAAATCCAATTGCAAGAGCCCCTAACAACAAAATCTTAGCCAAGTCCTTTTTTACGTAACCATAATCAGTGCTGTTGAGTGAATAGGGGCTGCTTTGGGCTAACTGCGTCCCAGGATAGGTAACCAACTTTATTTGAGGGCTTGAGGGGTGTTGAAAAGCAGGTTGTGAGCTTCGATCCTGGAGTTTTCGTAGGGTTGTGAGAATCTTTTGTTCCTTTGTTCTACGTTTAGCCATCTGCAGCCATGCTAGCAAACCAAGCTCAGGCTTGTCAAGCCTAGGACACTAACAAAAGCGCTCTTGCATCTACTCAAATTAGTTGTGTATACTTTTGAGTAAAGGAGCTACTCGTTCATATGCTGCCCAAATTAAAAACTCTTTTAGAGAGGTTTAAGTTGCTTCCGAAGTGGAAGCAAGCACTCATAATTATCACAAGTGGTAGTGTTCTTACCTACCTTATTCTGATTCTAAGCGGTGGAGCGACAATTATCAGCACACCCCTCCTTAAAACAGGCAGCGAGGACAATGGAATCAGGATAGTTCCTAACCCCTTAAATGGGGTTTTGTACACTAAGACACAAGCCAGTGTCTGGCAAAGCCGGCTTCCTCTGGCAGTAATGATAGAAAATTTGAGTGAGGTGAGACCTCAAAGTGGCTTGGGAAGAGCGGACCTAGTATACGAAGCACTGACTGAAGGGGGAATAACCAGATTTATGGCTATCTACCTTGCTGAGGAAACAGATGAGATCGGGCCTGTTCGCAGCGCAAGAACACACTTTCTAGACTGGGTAAAGGAACTAAACGCCCTGTATGCCCACATCGGGGGTAGCCCCGAAGCCTTAGACAGAATCGCCGTCGAAGATTTTAGAACTCTGCCCGAAGAGCTACCCTACTACTCTAGAAAAGGAAGTTCCAACTTGAGCCGCGAACACACTGCTTTTAGCTCTACCAGAGGCTTATGGGAAATGGCTAAGAATCGGGATTTCAATGGCCCACCAAACCTAAGAAGTTGGCGGTTTAAAAACGAAGAATCAGAAGCAAGCACCCGACCAGCCTCTGCAAATATTAAACTAAGTTTTACAGCGCTGGATGATTACAATGTTCGTTGGGATTACAACCCAGAGGACAACAGCTATATTAGGTTTTCAGGTTCCCCTTACGCAGAAGACACGGACCGGGTTACTAACGAGCCAATCAGCACCAAAAACGTCGTAATCCAGTACACCCTGCACCAGGAGCTAAATGACGACAAGGATAGAATTAATATCACTACCACAGGTAACGGTGAGGCTAGAATATTCCTAGATGGAAAAGCCGCATCAGCCCGATGGGAAAAGGCTAGTCCAAGTGCGAGAACAATTTATTATGACTCTAACAATAATGAAATCGAATTTAATAGAGGTAAGATTTGGGTTGAAATTATACCCACAAATGCAGCTGTCGAGTACACTGAGTAAATTTTTAACAAGTAATCTAAACGCTAATCAATTGCCTGCCCTGAAATGGAGGCAGTATGCTTAAAGATCTTTTTATATCTAAGACCAGGGTCAAACTTCTAGAAACACTTCTTCAAAATCCCGAGAAAATCTTTTATGTCCGAGAACTGGTTAGGGCTATCAGCGAACAAATAAATGCTGTTAGGGCTGAGCTATCACGCATGGAAAAGGTCGGTATGGTCACAAGCGAGCTCAGAGCGAATAGAAAGTATTATGGTTTCCGAACCGACTACGTTTACTTTGACGAGTTACTACGCCTGGTTGCCAAAAGTACGGGCTTAGGTGGATCGATCATTAGGGACAAGGTAAAGCTAGGCAAAGTTAAATATGCTTGTCTGTGGGGTGGTTACGTCAGGGGCAAAGAGCCTGGCAGTAATGACGTTGATTTACTCGTGGTTGGTAGTATAGTATTACCTCAGCTTTCACAGCTTGTCAGAGCTGCTGAGAGTCGGATCGGCCGAGAAATTAATTACACCGTCATGACCGAAGAAGAGTTCAACTTCCGCAAGAGTCGGCGCGATCCGTTTATCCTAGGATTACTCAGTAAAACCAGAGTCATGCTCATAGGCGACGAGGGAGAGTTAGTTGAGGAATAAAAACAAACTATGAAATTTTTTAAAAAAAGGTTTTTATTTTGGATAATCATTATACTAGCACTCACATCAAGCTACTTAGCTTTACCCCCAACTCCAATCAACCTAAACCTCGGCGGCGTGCAAATAAACACTCTGCTGACCCCTCCTGAAATAAACTGGAAACTAGGTAATTTTAACTTCAAAAGAGACATGCGCCTCAAACTCGGTCTTGACCTTCAAGGCGGGACTCACGTGGTACTGTCAACAGACATGAAAGATATTCCTGCTGATCGTCAAAGTAGCGCTCTGGAATCAGCTAAGGAAGTGATCGAAAGACGAATCAATTTCTTTGGGGTCTCTGAACCGCTGATCCAGACTTCCAAAGTAGGAGACGAGTATCGAATTATTGTAGAACTAGCTGGAGTGACAGACGTGAATCAAGCTAAGGACTTAATTGGGCAAACAGCCAAGCTAGATTTTCGGGAGCTCAAAGATGAAAATATTTACTCACTTCCTACTCTAGAAAATACCAATCCCACGGGACTAACTGGCAGCGATCTAAAAAGCGCCTCTGTCCAATATAGTGGTGAAGGCTCCCAACCAGTTGTGGCTTTTGAAACAACTTCTGCTGGGGCGACCAAAATGGCGGAGGTAACTAGAAAACTGATTGGTAAACCTTTGGCTATTTTTCTTGATGATACTTCCATTTCCAATCCACCACCAACAGTCCAACAGGAAATTTCGGGTGGGAGTGGGGTGATAAGTGGCAACTTCAACGTAGAAAGAGCTAAAAGCCTGGCCAATCAGTTAAACGCCGGAGCTCTTCCCGTGCCTGTTAGCGTTATCGAGGAAAGAACCGTGGGCGCCACTCTGGGTGCAGAGTCAGTGAATCGAAGCATCGCTGCCGGGATAATTGGTCTAATCTGCGTTAGCTTGTTCATGATTTTATTCTACGGAATTTTCGGATGGATTGCGGTAGGAGCCTTATTTATTTACACTGCTCTAAACCTTGCCCTGTTTAAGCTAGTTCCTATAACACTCACTTTATCAGGAATAGCGGGCTTTATCCTATCTGTAGGCATGGCAGTGGATGCCAATATTCTAACTTTTGAGCGAATCCGGGAAGAGACAAGAAACGGCCAAAGGCTTCCTGTTGCGCTAGAAGTAGGTTTCAAAAGAGCTTGGAACTCTATCAGAGACTCCAATATTTCCTCAC
>MHDB01000019.1:10185-11806 GCA_001816835.1 Candidatus Woykebacteria bacterium RIFCSPLOWO2_01_FULL_43_14
TAGTCAAAGGTTTTGCTTTTACTCTAGCTTTGGGAATAATGACCTCCATGTTCACAGCGATAGTGATCACTCGAACTTTCCTAAGGGTCTTCAGAGGTCAAAGTGTCTAAGAAAAACCTACTCAACAAAATAGCAAAAAACCTCACAAAAAGGAAAGACACTCTCGCCAACGAAATACAAGAAAAACACCAGGAAGTAGGCGAGTGGCTCAAGGATCATGAAAAAGACGTTAGTAGTCTTTCAAAAGGTTTGTCGGAAACAATCGCCACTTCAGCGGCTACAGGAATCCTTCTGTTATCCTCAAGTAGCTTACCGGTCAAGCCAGATTCCTTTATTACAGCTAGTGAGACAACCATCTCTGAGTCAGCCACTAAGACAAAGGTTCAATCAACCGAAGACCCTGGAGCAGTCATTGCGGCTAAGCTAGCCGAGATTCTCCCCTCAAAACCCCGGCAGCTAAACGAGGAAGAAATGAAAAAAGTGGAAGATACTGTAAAAGAGTCCTTCGGGTTAGACGCCAAGGGCGTCTTAGATGGATACAAGCTAAATACTAACTACAGTTACATGGGTGGAGAACAACACCTCGTGCGATTTCAGGGTGATACCCTAGCCAGACACGTAAGAAATTCTTCAGAGTGGGCAATGTTTGGTCCTGCAGGCATGGCTCCTGGTAGAGGAGCTTGGGGGTATTTTCCCAACGAGGAATATGAAAGGTATTACATGGTTGTTCAGACATTTCTTTCTCCTAATTGGAAAGAAAATCCCAAAGCAACTTACGATTGGTTTAAGTTTCGTAAGGTCTTAGCCATTAACCCCCACACTGGTCAAGCAGTGACAGGCGTAATCGGAGACGCTGGGCCTGCCGAATGGACAGGCAAACAATCAGGTGGTTCTCCAGAAGTAATGCACTACCTAGGAATTGCTGGCGGACCACGCAAGGGTGACGTCTTAATATTTTTCCTCGACGACAAAGATAATAAGATTCCCCTCGGGCCAGTCACAAGAAAGGTGGGACAATAATGGATTCTCTATATAGACAGCTTGCCGATACCCAAATAATACACAGTCACCTTGATAAGTTCGAATTTGAGGACTCAGAGAAGGAGCAGATTCTTGAAATAGTTGATCATATTTTTCACCACCGCTTGCTCGCGGTAGTCCTAGAAGGTCTTGTTGAGGGGGAAAAAATTACTTTTATAGAGCTAGTTGATTCTGGCAACCATCTCATGGTAGTTGACTACATCAAAACTAAAGTGGTAAACATTGAAGATAAATTAAAAGCAGTTGTTGAAGAAGTTCACCAACAAGTAATGGAAGATATTCTAAGCGCTGCTGAAAGATAACTATGAACATTATTGGACAAAAGTATATTTACTTCGCTATCTCGGCAATACTTATTATTCCTGGAATAATTTCCTTATCTCTTTATGGATTAAGGCTGGGAATAGACTTCCAAGGTGGAACTCTTTTGGAACTTAAGTTAGAAAAAGCCGCTCCTGGAGTAACCATAGATTCAACTGTAGAGAACCAAGAAAAAAGTAATGTCGTTTCGTCTCTACAGAATATTGTGGAGGTCAATTCAATATCCAAAGTAAGCGATCAGTCCTATCTCCTAAGGACT
>MHDB01000020.1:0-7276 GCA_001816835.1 Candidatus Woykebacteria bacterium RIFCSPLOWO2_01_FULL_43_14
AATAACTAAAAATGGTCCAATAACTAAAAATGGTCCAAAAGGTACGGTCTGACCAAACCTTCTAGTCTTAGTTAATATCAACATAACACCGATCAACCCCCCTGTCAAGAACGCGATAAACAACGCCACCAATGTACCTGGAAAACCCAAAAAAAGGCCCAACCAGAAACCCAATTTAGCGTCCCCTCCACCCATAGCTTTCCCTTTAGAAAAGTAAATGAACAGGAAAAAGAAAATGAAACTTGCGACTGCAGACAAAACGTTCCCTAGTAACGATAAGATATCACCCCTGTATAAAGCTGTGGTAACTAAAAATAAACCACTCGTCACCACACCAGAAAGAATTAGCCTGTCGGGGAGTATACCGTAGTACAAATCAGTAAACAACAAAGCTATTAAAAGACTCACTATTATTAGTGAGTAAACCAAGGCAATTGGGTCGTTCAGGTAGTAAGAACCTACCAAAACGAAAAGTAACGAGGTGGAGAGCTCACCAACAAAATAAGACCAACTTATGGGTTTGTCACAATAGCGACACTTAGCCTTAAGAATTAGAAAACTTAGAAGGGGAACTAGATCTAAGGGGGACAACGAGTGCTTACATTTGGGACAAATGGAGAAAAGATTTTTGCTATCTTCCTGGTGAATACTCCGGTAAACCAACACATTAATAAAAGAGCCGATTATTAAACCGAAAATAAAAAGGAAGCTTAGCTCAACCATTAAGGTTTCAGCCCCAAATCAGTACCAATTTCAAACCTAGTGTCATCAAACCCACCGTCTTGGGAGTGTAATTTTGAGAAGTATTTACTTTCAAATTTAGTGGTTAGTTTGTATTTTAGATCACTAGAAACGCTGTAAGTGAAAATAAAATCCTTCTGATTAATTGGGTCCAAAGGGAGAGATTTAATTTCCAGACCACTTGACTTAAAGTTAATGGGCAACCAACCCGAACCATCTATGGAGGTGATACCATCACTACTCTCATAAACCTTTCCCACTAAGCCAAGACTTATTCTTCCGCCGGAGTTATATTTAATGTATCTATTCACCTCTACCATCAACCCTTGGAGATCATTTTTCCTTTGATTGTCCTTATATTGCCGCCAGATTTCCAAAGGTTCGGCTTTGACCAACAAATAACCAAAAAGTGTAAGCACAATTAAGTACCACCAGTAACGATGTTTAGTCATAAATAATCACTAAGCTGATCCAACACCAGAAGAAAGACGGTATATTGGGAGTATCACGGACATGAGAATAAACAGAACCACTCCAGAGAGGAGAATAATTATAATTGGCCCTAAAGCAGCAGTGAAGTTTTTGACCTTATGGGAGGCGTCTATTTCAAAGTAGTCAGAAACTTTGCCTAACACATCTTCAAGTTTGCCGGTTTCTTCACCAACTGCAACCATTTGGGAAATAACAGGTGGGAAAATAGGATTCTTACCTAACGGCACACTTAGGGGAACACCCTTTTCAACACTCTGAGCTGCCTCCTTAAAAGCCTCTTTGTGAAAGTTATTAGTCGCCACCTCAGAACTAGTTTTTAACGCCTCTAGAATCGGCACGCCGCTGCCTACCAGTAACCCTAGGGTACGAGTCACCTGAGCTAAGGAGAAACTTTTATTTATCTCTCCTATGTACGGTATCCTCATTACAACAAAATCATAGTAGGTCTTTAGCTCAGAAATTCTATTCATTCGGTAGCTAAAATAAAAAACAAGTAGGGCTACTATTGGGATAATAAACCAGGTATTGTTCAGGAATTCGCTGATGGCAATCAATATAACCGTAGGCAAAGGTAATTCCACATGAGAGGACGCAAAAAGCTCTTTAAATCTAGGCAATACGAAATAGGATATAGAAATAATTACCAGAACCATAACAAACAGTAAAATTGCGGGGTAAACCATTGCTCCAACGATCTTGGACCGTACCTCACTTTCTCGCTCCAAATTATCAGCAAGCTTAGTTAAAACTTTATCTAAGTTTCCAGACGACTCAGCCGCCTTTATCATACCAACATAAGTATGTGAGAAAACCTTTTGATGTTTCGCCATAGCGGAGGCCAGGCTACCACCTCCCTGCACATCTCTGATTATTTCCGAAATAGCTTCCTTTAGCTTTGGATTGATCGTCTGCTTCTCAAGAAGCAATAGGGAATCTACTAAGCTTAAGCCTGAAGAGACCATTGTGGCTATTTGCCTAGTAAAAGTGGACAACTCTGTCAGGTTGATAGGTCTAAAGCTAAAAAGGAAATCTATAGGGTTAAATCGTTTCCCTTTCGACTCAATTCTAATTACCACCATCCCTCGCTCGTGTAAAAGCGAGGAGGCTTGCTTCACATCAGAAGCCTCTATTATTCCTGATTTAGATTCACCCTTTTTGTCCTTAACAAGGTACTTAAACTGTTCCATTAACTCCTCACAAGCCTCATTAGGTCTTCTGGATTAAGACAGTAGGCTATTGCTTCATCCAAACTTACATTTCCGCTTCTTATTAGCGTGGCCATCGAATTTTCCAGAGTTGTCATTCCTGAGTCCGCGGAAGTCCTTATGACATTATCAAGCAAGTGGGTTTTACCATCCCTGATGATCGTGGACACTGCGGGGTTGGCAATTAATATTTCAGTCACAGGGAGCCTCCCACCATCAATAGCTGGGACAAGTCTCTCGGAAATTACCGCGGAGAGCACGCCTGATAACTGTAACCTAGCTTGAACCTGCTGTTGCAGGGGAAAGACATCGATTATACGGTCAATAGTTTGTGAAGCCGAATTAGTATGTAAGGTAGAAAAAACTAAGTGTCCAGTTTCGGCCACTGTTAGTACCGAGCTAATTGTGTCATAATCTCTCATCTCACCAACCAAAACAACGTCTGGATCCTCTCTCAGGGCACTTCTAAGGGCCATTTCCCAGGAATGAGTATCAAGGTTCATCTCCCTCTGGGCTATTAAAGACTTTCTGGAAGGGTAGATATATTCAATTGGGTCCTCAATCGTAATTATGTGGGCCGATCTTTCTTCGTTTATCTGATTAACCATAGAAGCGAGTGTGGTCGTTTTACCGTGACCTGTAGGACCAGTCACCAAGACCAAGCCTTGCTTAAGCTTGGTAAAGTTTTGCAGCACTCTTGGTAAGTGTAGCTCCTCCATCGTAGAAATTTTCGCCGGAATAAGTCTAAGGGAGGCGGCCAGATAACCTTTCTGGTGAAAAGCATTTACGCGAAAGCGGGCCAGCTCGCCCAAGGCGAAGGAAAAGTCTATCTCTTTATTTGTCAAAAGTATTTCCTTTTGCTCCGGAGAACACAAAGACAGAACTATTCTTTCCACATTTTCAGGGGTGGGAATCGGGGAATTGGTAATAGGCGTCAGATTTCCGTCTATTCTCAAAGTCGGGTAGGCCCCTACCATTATATGAAGGTCGGATGCGTTTCTCGACACAGCGAGTTCTAGTAATTTTTGAATTTCGCTTAAGGCTTGATTGTTTTCCAATTTTCCTCCTGACTCATTTAATTCATTCACGAGCTACTCTCAATACTTCTTCAATAGTCGTGAGACCTTCTAACACCTTTAAGTAGCCATCCTGGATCATCGTAACCATACCTTGGTCAACGGCCATTTTCTCTATGTCAAGCGATGAGGTTTGCTCAAGTATTAGTTTGGATAGCTTTTCGGTTACCACCAGAACCTCAAATATACCCGTCCGTCCCTTGTAACCGGTCTCACCACATTCCTTACAGCCTTTACCCCTATAGAGCACTATCTTGTGTTCATGGTCAGCTTCTTTACCTCTCGCAGTGTTTATTTTACAGTTACGACCACTACAGCTCATCATGTTACCAAGTACCTTTTGGATGTCGGTGAAGAGTATCTCACTTGGCTCATACCCTTCTTTACAGCTTGGGCAGACCATTCTTACTACCCTCTGTCCAACAACACATCCGACTGAAGAAGCTAACAGGAAAGGTTCGGCGCCCATATCGATAAGACGCGGAAGTGCTCCTGAAGCGTTATTAGTGTGCAGTGTGGAAAAAACTAGATGCCCAGTTAAGGCTGCTTGAACAGCCAAATCAGCTGTTTCTCGGTCCCTAACTTCTCCAACCATAATCACATTTGGGTCCTGGCGAAGTATTGATCGCAACCCATAGGCGAAAGTCAGTCCAGCTTGTGGATTAATTTGCACTTGGTTGATTCCTGGGATTTGGTACTCAACTGGGTCCTCAACAGTGATGATATTTACTTTTGCTGAGTTTAGCTTAGAGAGAAGAGAGAAAAGCGTAGTCGTCTTTCCAGACCCAGTCGGACCAACAACTAAGATCACGCCACTAGTTCGAAGGGTCTGATCTTCTAGCGATTTTAGACCACTACCACGCAAACCTAAGTCTGAGAGGGTCGGAATAAGTCCTGTTTTAGGTAACAACCTCATGACTATTTTTTCGCCAAAAACTGTGGGTAGAGAAGAGACCCTCAAATCTATAATCGTATCTCCAAGTTTAAAGGAAAAACGGCCATCCTGAGGGACTCTTTTTTCGTCAATTTTCATCTCAGAAAGTATTTTTACTCTACTCACAAGTTGCTCATGGACTTTTCTTGGGACGACCAAACGCTCTTGCAAAATGCCATCAATTCGAAACCTAATACGGGTTTTATCCTCAAGTGGCTCAATATGAATGTCGGAAGCTCGACCTTTAAGGGCATACTCAAGCAAAGTCGAAATTATCTTAGCAACAGGAGCTTCTCTAATGACTGCCTCAGCTTTTTCGAGGTTATCCAAAACCCCTTGTCCTTCGACCACACCAGCGGTTTCTTTCAAGGCCTCGTTAACCTCAGTGGTCAAGCTTTGAGAGTACTGTTCATTGATAGCGGTGATAATACCACTTGGGGTACTAATAAAGGCTTTTACTTTCTTACTAGTTTTACGTTCAATAAACTCCAAGAGCTGTAAATCGAGAGGATCAGACATAGCTACACTGATGGTGTTGTTAGTTTTATCCACGTCAAAAGGGATGATGATGTAACGTCTGGACAAAGGTTCGGGGATCAACTGTAGTATGTCCGCGCTGATAGTTTTATCTTTTAAGTCAATAAACGGGACGTTAGTAAAGGCTGATTTGGCTTGGGTAAACACCTCTTCACTTACTAAGTTTTGAGAAATAACTAGGTCTTCAACACTTCGACCAGTATTAATCGCTTCTACCTTTAGACGGGAGACGACACCTGGAGACAGGTGACCTTGTTCAGCGAGGATATCTTCTATTTTCTTGTTTGTTTCGATTTGCATGGGCAGGAATTAGAACTAAAATTACACTATAGTTAGAATCTATTCTATTTGCTAGCGTGCTACAATGTCAACAAGATGCAATCCTACATTTTCGCCTCCCTAGATCAAAAAACTAGGGAAAAGGAGTCAAAGGCCTTTTGTCGGGTAAGCTCCTCTAGTTATGATACTTATATCTATGACACCAGCGAGGAGGCCGGGATTGAAATGGTGCGGGAAGTCCAAACCAAACTTGCGACTCTTCCTTTAAACTCAGCACTTACTACCATCATTATTAAAGATAGTCACAACCTCACTATCCCAGCCCAAAATGCGCTGCTGAAAATCCTCGAAGAACCACCCCTCAGCAGTCAAATAATCCTAACAACCTCGAACCCAGAACTTCTTCTCCCAACAATAGTTTCTCGATGCCTAGTTAAAAACTTCGCGTCAGACAACGTAAGCTCTGATAGTTACCAAAAACTCCTTGAGTCATTTGAGCAAGTCAGTGTGGAAGAAAAAATCAAACTTGCCGAGTCCTTAGACATAGATCGGTGGGTAACGAGTTTGAGAGCTGCCATTTCTGCAAAAGTAATAGCTGGAGATGAGCAGGGGTTAAGAAAACTGCTTGTCCTTACCAAAAGGACTTTAAAAATTCTTAAGCTCAGTAGTTACCATATCAACAAAAAAATTATGGCCGCTAATATACTCTTTGAGCACGTTAGCTAAACCCCTTTTTGGCTATATTTTGGCTTGAAATAACTTTCCTAGTTTGTTAAGATTAACTCAACAGGCCAGGCCTGAATCTAACTATATTTTGTGATTTAATAGGCACAAAATCCGAGCAGTGCTCGGTGTTTACGTTTAAAATATGGCACAAAAGCGACAAAGCGAAAAACCAGATTCCAGCGACTACGGTGCCGGACAAATTCAAGTACTCGAAGGTCTCGAACCAGTTCGAAAAAGACCCGGGATGTACATCGGTTCGACAGATCAAACAGGGCTCAGGCATCTTCTAATAGAAATCGTTGACAACAGCGTTGATGAGGCGTTAGCTGGGTTTACTAAAAACATTTTTGTTAAAATTTTTCCTGATAATCAGATTCTCGTGACCGATGACGGCCGAGGCATTCCTGTTGAAAAGCACAAGAGTGGTATTAGCGCGCTAGAAGTAGTTATGACCAAGCTGCACGCCGGCGGAAAATTCGGGGAGGGAGGGGCTTACAAGGTGTCCGGCGGTCTTCACGGAGTCGGTGCTTCAGTAGTCAACGCGCTATCAGCAAGCCTCCGAGTAGAAGTTCGCAGAGACAGACAAATTTACGCTCAGGATTACAAACTTGGCATCCCTCAAGGAGACGTCAGAGTTATTAAAGCCGAAGAATCGCTTGCGAAAGCTGCCCCCGCAATGGGAACCGCCACAATTTTCATGCCCGACAAAAGTATTTTTGAAAACATCGCCATAGATATAGAGCCAGTCATAAAAATGCTCAGAGAGCGAGCCTACTTAGTTAAAGGTCTTAACTTTCACCTATCCGATGAGCGGGATGATACAGAGCGACATTTTTATTTCGATGGGGGAATAGTCTCCTTAGTCAAACATCTAAATAAAATTCGAAACACCCTCAATAGCCCTATATACATCTCTAGGCAAGAGGGCGACCTAGGGGTAGAAGTGGCAATCCAATACAATGATGGCTTCAATGAAACCGTCGAGAGCTTTGTTAACGTCATAAATACGGCCGAAGGCGGGTCTCATGTCACAGGATTCAGAATGGCTCTAAACCGAGGTATCAATGACTACGCCAAGAAAATTGGCGCGATTAAGGATTCCGAGGAGAGTCTTACCGCCGAAGACCTAAAGGAGGGTTTGACAGCCATTATTTTCGTGAAATATCCCTCCGACCGACTTCAGTTCGAAGGTCAAACTAAAACCAAACTAGGTAATGCTGATATTGGTCCTCTTGTCCAGAATATCGTTCGAAGTGGTTTGGATATTTGGTTAGAAGAAAATCCCG
>MHDB01000020.1:7300-23460 GCA_001816835.1 Candidatus Woykebacteria bacterium RIFCSPLOWO2_01_FULL_43_14
AAGTCATACTTGCTTCGCGCGCCCGTTTAGCTGCTAGGGCAGCGAGGGACGCGGTCATTCGCAAGGGTGCCCTAGAGGGGATGACTCTCCCCGGTAAATTAGCTGACTGTCAGGAAAAGGACCCTTCCGTTTCAGAGATTTACATTGTGGAAGGGGACAGTGCTGGTGGTACCGCCAAACAAGGACGAGATCGTAAATTCCAGGCTATCCTACCGCTTGGAGGTAAGATTCTAAACACTGAGCGAGCCAGGCTTGATAAGGTCATCCAGTTTGAAGAAATCAAGGATTTGATTATTGCTTTAGGAGCAGGAATAGGGGAAACTTTCAATCCTAGCAAAATACGCTACCATCGAATAGTCCTAATGACAGATGCTGACGTAGACGGAGAACACATAAGTACGCTGTTACTCACGTTTTTCTTCCGCTATATGCCGGCAGTTATAGAAAGCGGCTATTTGTATATTGCCCAGCCGCCCTTGTTCAAGGTCAGCTCCGGTAAACAAGAGGAGTACGCCTATACAGATCAGGAACGCGACATGATCCTTTCCAAATTTAACCGTTCAGACGGCACTGTTAAAGCTGGAGTAAACGTGCAACGATACAAAGGACTAGGGGAAATGAACGCGGAACAGCTCTGGGAAACAACTATGAATCCACAAAACAGGATTCTCAAACTTGTACAGATTGAGGATGCTACTAAAGCAGATGAAGTTTTTAACATGCTCATGGGGGATGAAGTACCACCACGCAAAAAGTTCATTCAGTCCCATGCCAAGACCGCGACTCTTGATCTCTAAGTGACTTAAATCACTTAAGAAACCTAAGTAACTTATGGAAAACAATATCGGAAAATTACAACCGGTCGAAATCACTGAAGAGATGCAGCGCTCGTATCTCAACTACGCCATGAGCGTCATTGTGGCACGAGCGCTCCCAGATGTCCGAGACGGTCTCAAACCTGTTCATCGCCGAATTCTGTTTGCCATGAACGAGTTGGGACTAACTTTTAGCGCCAAATACCGAAAATCGGCAACCGTCGTTGGAGAAGTTTTAGGAAAATACCACCCTCACGGTGACATGCCTGTTTATGACGCTATGGTCAGACTGGCTCAGGATTTTGCCTTGCGTTACCCTTTAGTTGATGGTCAAGGAAACTTCGGCTCGGTGGACGGTGATCCTCCGGCAGCAATGAGGTACACGGAGGCAAGACTAGACAAAATCTCAGATGAAATGCTCTCCGATATTGACAAGGAAACCGTGGCATTCATTGACAACTTCGACGCTACTCGAGTCGAGCCTACGGTACTTCCTTCAAGATTACCGAATTTATTACTCAATGGTGGCTCAGGTATCGCGGTCGGAATGGCCACCAATATCCCACCCCATAATCTAAGAGAACTTTGTGATGCCCTAACCCTAATGCTCGGAAAGGCCAAGGAAGTACCAGAAAACTCTCAAAAACCGAAAGAATCTAATCCAAAAGACACTTTGAACCTAAACATACCCTTCAAAAAAGAGACCCAAGTTTCAACTATCCCTCAGTACGACCCTTATCAGGTAAAAATCCAAGGGTTTTCATATGATGTTACAGTTGAGGACCTCATGAAACATATCAAAGGGCCTGATTTCCCAACCGGTGGGGCAATCTTTAACAAAGCTGAAATTATGTCCGCGTACGCCACAGGCAAGGGTCGGATTGTTATGCGTGCTAAGGCAGAAGTAGAAGAAGAGAAAAACGGACGATTTAATATAGTGGTCTCAGAAATTCCCTACCAAGTCAACAAGTCAACCCTAGTTGCCCGAATTGCTGAATTGGTAAAAGAAAAAAAGCTTGAAGGTATCTCGGATCTTAGAGACGAGTCCGACCGACAGGGGATGAGGATAGTAATTGAGTTAAAAAGAGACGCTCGACCCCAAAATTTGCTTAACCAGTTGTTCAAACTCACTTCCATGCAATTAGCTTTCAATGTCAATACTGTTGCCCTAGTCGATGGCACTCCCCAAACTTTAATGCTCAATACTATTCTTGAAGAATATCTCAAACACCGTCAATTAATTATTGTCAGACGGAGTGTTCACGATCTAAACTCAGCTCGTCTTCGCTCACACATCCTCGAAGGACTTAAGATAGCCCTAGATAACTTAGACGCTGTTATCGAGACAATTAGAAAATCCTCTGATGCGGAAGTCGCCAAACAAAACTTAATGGTTAAGTTTAAGCTTAGTGATCTCCAGGCTCAAGCAATCTTGGATATGCAGCTCCGACGTCTGGCCGCTCTTGAGAGACAAAAAATAGAGGATGAGTACAAAAATGTTCTAAAGGTAATCAAGGGTTTGGTAGACCTCATTTGCTCACCACGCAAAGTCCTCACTCAGATTGGAAACGAGCTCTCGGAAGTTAAGGCTAAGTACGGCGATGATCGTCGAACCCGGGTTTATGACCAAGCGGTAGGGGAGTTCTCTGAAGAAGACCTTATTGCCTCTGAAAATATTATTGTGACTGTGACTAGAGCTGGTTATATCAAACGCTCTCCGCTTAACACTTTTCGTACCCAGCACCGGGGTGGTAAAGGAGTCAGCGGCATGGGAATGAAAGAAGACGATAGCATTGCTAATATTTTCAGCGCTAATACCCACGACAACATTTTGTTTTTCACCAACAAAGGCAGGGTCTTTCAGATCAAAGTCTACGAGCTTCCCGAGGGAAGTAGGTATTCTAAAGGCCAAGCCTTAATCAACCTAATCAACCTAGAGCAAGCCGAAAAAATCAACTCTATTCTGGTCACCCCCAAAAGCCAAACTTCAGGCTATATGTTCATGGCCACCGCTCGGGGAATAGTGAAAAAAACAGCTGTGGAAGAATTTGCCCACATTCGGCGAAACGGCATGATCGCTATTAATCTCAGTTCAGGCGACAGTTTGGTCTGGGTCAAACTTACAACTGGAGAAGATGACATACTGGTGGTGTCCAAGAATGGGTTATCTATCAAGTTCCATGAAAAAGACGTGAGACCGCTCGGTCGAGCAACAGCCGGTGTCCTGGGTATCAAACTAGCTACAAGTGATGAGGTCGTCGCTATGGAAGTGGCCGGAAAAGAGACGTTTCTTCTTACTGTTATGGAAAATGGTTACGGTAAAAAAACGCCGATTACCGACTGGCCAACCCAAAAAAGAGGCGGGAGCGGTGTCAAATCTGCCGAAGTGACTTCTAAAACCGGCAAAATAATTTCTTCAAAAATAGTCACTCCCGAAAGCGTAGACGTCATAATCACGTCCGATAAAGGGCAGGTAATCAAGCTTCCTCTAGATACGGTTCCAAAGTTGAAGAGGCAGACCCAAGGAGTCATCATGATCCGCATGTCCGGAAGTGGCGATAAAGTTTCGGCTGTAGCCGTACTTTCCAAACAAGAAAAGGAAATAAGTTTGGATTCCGAAGACACGGCTTAAAATGTTTACTCCTAAACAACTACTTCTTCTGGTATTGTTACTGATATTAGCTGTTCTTTTCGGTCTAACTTTTTTTATGCTAAACCCCCCAAAGATAAAAAATCTACCCGTCGCCAAACTCAAGGTAGGGGAGAAGGTAATCCAGGTCGAGCTTGCTTCATCCGGCCTCGCTCAGATGAAGGGCTTGTCTGATAGGCCATCCTTGGAAAAAGACTGGGGAATGCTTTTCCAGTTCCCAGACGCAACAGTAAGAACCATGTGGATGAAGGATATGAACTTCGGGCTGGATGTGATCTGGATACGAGAGGGGACGATAGTGAAAATAGACGAAAACGTCTATCCAAAGGGCCTGGGTCAGCCAATAGTCTCCTCTGTAGAAAAAACTGACTCTTTCCTCGAAGTCAACGCTGGCTTCGTCAAAACCCATCAGATCAAGGTGAACGACAAAGTAACCCTCCTCAATCCTTAAATACTCAGCCTCAAACCCACTGTTACCACCTCGGATGGTGGCGAGGCAGAGACCTCGACTCCTCCGAGGTGAGCTCAGTTGTAAATCCTCCACCGTCCGAGGAGTCCTTCGGCCACCTCGGAGGTGTCCTTACCCTTGACAAAGGACCCATAGTATGGTATAATATTAAACATATACTGAATACATCTTAGATAAGTTTGTGGTCGCGTTCCAGGATCGCTCCACACCAGGGCAAATAAGGCAAGGTAGAGTTTTGGCCCGGTTTCGGACCGAGGAATCTGCGTACAAGGCATTGCCTGGTTGGGTGAGAAGCAACGGAACCATGCTGACCCTGTTCTCGTCCAATCTCGGAGTTTTCAAGGACGGGAAGCTGATTCGTTAGTGGGATCAAAAGCCAGGGCGAGCGTTTAAAAATGCTGCGAAGCGACGCGAACCCTGGCTTTCCTTTTTAAACTAGTCTTTTGAAAAGTTGGAAACTAGGATAATACTGCCATTGGGAATAATATGAAGCTCTTTTTTGGCGCCTCTGATCGAAACTGTTCTTAAACTAATCTTTTCCACCACACCTTTTTTACCATTTATCTCCACCTCATCACCCTCATCAAACTGACCTTCCAGTATAAGAAAAAAGCCACTAATCACATCCTTCACCAAAGCCTGGGCGCCAAAACCAACTGCCAGACCCACAATACCTGCCGAAGTAAGAAGGGGAGTAATATCAAAACCTAGCTCTTTTAGGATCATAAACAAGCCAACCACCACAATTGAGACAGAGAAAAAAGTATTGAAAATATTCGTCAGGGTTCGAAGTCTTTTACCCCGAGGCGCCTGGTCAGACACCACCTTGACTAGCTTAGTACTAGATTTATCCAAAATTACCCGCAAGATAATCATCCCAATTACAATGACCGTTATTCGGCTGCCTTTATCACTAAAGATCATTCCTAACAAATATTCCATGTTCACATTGTATCACTTCTAACCCCTTGCTTGACACAAACGAGTCGGTTGTCTATATTTGTACCAATGCTTGTTTGGTTAAAATTATCCTTCTTTTCACTTTTCCTTCTTTCCGCCAACTACTACTTCTACCAAAATGTCGTCACAATTCTAAAGAACCCTAATTTTGTCTACTCAGTTGACTTAGAAACCCTTTACCCGATCATATACCTGGCTTTTAGCCTTTACATACTCAGCATTGCTTTTTCTTTTGTGGCGACACTTTTTCCCAAAAACTATTTGAAAATCGGGCTAATTTTACTAACCTCACTGACACCTTTCCTGTTTTTCCCGCGCATAGAATTTGCTCTAGGCATAGCTTTCACCCAAAGTGTGGTACTTCTCTTATCAATGTGGGACGTCCAGAACCACCTAAAAAACTACTTTAACTTCAACCCAAGATTAGTTTTTTCCGGCTCGCTGCACTCTCTGACTAACTTACTAGCCATACTCGTGGCAGGAATATTTTTCTTTTCCTATTCTCAATACATCGATAACCACGGATTTGAGATTCCCGAAGAAGTGACTAGAGAGATAAGCAGCTACACTGTAAACAACGTCATGAGTCAGCTAACTCAAACACCAGGTTCAGAAGATTTATCAAAACTAAAACAATTTGGTCTGAACGAAGCTGCGATTAAAAAAGTTCAAAAAGACTTTAGCGGGGAAGATGTAAAAACTCAGCTAACAACTATTTTATCCAAACAACTTCAATCAACTATAAAAGACCTGATCAAGCCTTACCTAGGGTATGTGCCAATCGTCACCACAGTGCTTGTCTATGTCACCCTTGCGTCTGTGGTTGGCCTGGGTTTCTTCCTGGTTCCCTTACTCCTAAGCCTTATTTATATGCTGTTGGAAAAAGCAAATATAGTTAAGTTTGAAAGTCGTACCCAAATTGTAAAGAGGTTAGTCATTGAAGATAGTAATAAAAAGGTTAGCGGTCAGTAAAATACTAACCGCTAATGAAAGTACAGCCAAATCCCCGCCAACATCGCGAACAGCAAAGTAAGGTAAAAACCTGAGATTCCCAAACACCCTCTCCAGCCCCACCTGTTAATAGCCCAAAAAAAACTAAACACAGCTATAAGAAAGCAGATCACGATCATTACAAGTGCAAAGATGGTGAAAACCATTAAGAACTGTACCACGACTCCGGTAAATAAAACGAGAATTGCTGCGATTAGTTCCAATTCTTTCTCCCACCGCATGATACCATATTAACCCATAACATAACAACCTCCGAGGTTCTAGCTTCTCAACCTCGGAGGTTTATCAGGAAAAACCTTGAAAAGCCAGCTATTTATGTTACACTAAGACGCGACAGGAGGCGGGGAGGAAGATTTGTGATAGACCGAGTAGTGCCCGTCCTACTAGCCTTCATGCTAGTAATGGCGGGTAGCATCGCTCCGGATACCCAAACCGGGGGGATGTCAGCTCCGGCTGAGACAGTGTTAGCCCAAGACCTTAGTCAGGCAACTGACCTGGGCGAGGGTGAGCAAATGCTCTCTGTGGAAGAAAGTGACCTCAATGGCGAGGAAGTCTATTCCATAGAGCTAGTCTCGGCTGACCTAGAACTCGATCTCGATGAAGAGATCTCCGCCGACCAACTAAGGGCCCTGGGATTTCGCTTCGGGCAAGATTATTGGAATGCCTCACTGAGGTATTCCGGGGTGCCCTGGCAAATTCTGGCAGCCCTACACCTCAAAGAGTCCAATTGGTCAGGCTACACCTGCATCCGCAGCGGGGACGGCTCAACTGGACCCATGCAGTTCATGGAAGGAACATTTTTTACCTACAAGGTGGATGGGGACGGGGATGGCAAAGCAGACATCTGCAACCCTGTGGATGCGATCTTCGCTACTGCAAACCTGCTCTGGCAAAACGGGTTAAACGCCGCTAAACCAGATCAGGCCATTTTCGCCTTCAACCACTCCTGGACGTTTGTCAGTGACGTTCTAGGAATCGCTCGAAGTTACGGTTGCCTCTGCTGAACCATCAACCGGACCGAGTATAAATCAGATGTCTCCTGTCAACTAGGGTCGGAAGTGCAAACTTTCGACCCTAAATCATTTCTGTACCAGGTCTTTGAGAAATTGAAGCGTTTTGGATTGCTTTAGGACATGACGATAGTATGCTTCTTCTTGCAGTTTTTCTTCTTTGGTGTGGTCTTTATGATCGTGACCTTTTAGTTGCTTCTCGACTTCTTCAGAGCTTACTTCAATTTGCTCTTCACGCGCAATCTTAGCCAAAGCGAGTTCTAAAGTGACGTTTTTAACAGCTGTCAGTTCCCATGATTCTCGAAGCTGTTGGCTGGTTTTGTTTTGAGTTTTCAAATAGTCTTCAAGAGTTCCTCCCATACTGGATATTTGGGAATTCAGCCTGGCCATCATTCTGTTTAGCTCTTCGTCTCTAAGAGCGTCAGGGATTTCAGCCGTAGTTCTTTTCACGAGATCGTCAAGGACCTTGTCTTCAAATTCTTTCTCCAGACGGTATTGGTCTTGTAATTCTAACTCGTGACGCATTTTATCTCTCAACTCAGCCATATCTTTGACGCCTATTTTTTGGGCAAATTCATCATTGGGCTCACTCGGGTCAGAAGGATCTTTTTTCAGGGCTACTTCACCATTAGCCTGGTAAATTACACTCTGGTCGGGATTATTCTGGGAGCTTTGCTTAGTCCAATTGGCAAAAAGCTCGTCGATGGCCTCTTTTACTTGTTTGTCGGTAACTTTAGTGAGGGGCTGTTTACTAACTTTTATCTTTCGATAATCTTTGATTACTACCTCGGGCATGGTGGGAACAGTGATGGTAATTTCCAAATCTTTTTCGGGATCAATTTCCGCTACTTTTACCGCCGGGTTAGAAACAGGTGAAAGTCCTGCTTCCATCATAATTTGCGCGAAATTTTTCTCAAGCAGGCTTTGAAGTGCCTCGCGCTTTATTTTTTCAAGGCCGACCTTTTCTACAACAATACCTTTCGGAACCTTACCTTTACGAAATCCAGGCACTTCTAGATTTTGGCCAAAAAGGAAAGTAATTCGTTCAATTTCTTTTTTAACCTCAAAGGAAGGAATAACAACATCCACTTGATAGCTGGACTTGGGTAAGCGGGTAACTTTCACATTCATAGGTCAAGAGTATAACCTAGAGATAACTTAAATTCAAGGCTAGATTAGGCCTAAAGTACACTTTCTTGACTTTTTCTTGCACGCATAATCAGCTAACTGGTATACTTTAGTAAATGGACAAATATTTGTCCCTGCGACACCAATCAGTTTTTACCGCCCTTTTAATCCTCTCTGGATTTATCTTACTGGTGCTATTCCTAAATTCACTCTTAGGCCTAATACTCCTTATGTATCTGGCAATCATCCTAGCAGAGGGTATCAGACCAGTCGTAAGTGGTATCGCCAACCTCGGTTTGCCTTACAGTTTAGCGGTACTTGTCGTTTTTGTTTCTCTTGCAGCGTTCTTATTCGGTTTTGGATGGTTACTTCTAATCCCATTGACTGAACAGCTCCAGAGTTTCGTCAACCACCTGCCAGAATATACCCGCCAGGCCCAGGGAGTTATTAGTCGAGAAGCCTTATTCCAGGACTCTCAAGTACTAGACACTGCCAAAGAACAACTCGGGGAGATAAGTAAAACCCTCGCTAGCAACGCCATTATTATTCCTCGCTATATCATCAGTTTCTTTTTTAACAGCATTGTTGTTTTCTTCCTGGCTTATTTCTGGCTCACAGGAAGCAAACGTTTTGAAGCTTTTTTCTTAAGCTTCATTTCTCCTAAACATCACGACAAAATTCAAGAGGTTGCCAAAGAAATTAGTCTGAACATAGGTTCATTCGTAAGGGGTGTTTTGGTTATGATGCTTCTAATTGGCGTCATTAGTGGTCTGGGAGTGTGGTCACTAGGAGTGCCTTACGCGTTTTTACTAGGGATCATCGCTGGTCTCACTGAGGCAATACCGATCATCGGACCGTTTATTGGAGCAGTCCCTGCTATTATTTTGGCTTTGTTTGTTTCACCCACAACGGCACTGATGGTCGCGTTGTTTTATCTGGTAGTCCAGCAGGTAGAAGGTAACATTCTAGTTCCGACCGTTATGAATCGAATACTCAAAATCGAGCCCATGGTGATACTTATTTCCGTACTCATAGGTACAACTCTTCTGGGTGTTGCCGGGGCCTTTATCGCCGTTCCCAGCGCTTCAATAGTCCAAACAATTCTAAACAAACTCGTGTTTCCAAAACTGCAAAAAAGCCACTAAACATGGACATATTTATAATAAAAAGAGGTAATTTAAAACTCGCGACGCTAATCCTATTTGGTTTACTAAGTCTCTTTCTGACAGGTGTCATCACGGCTGACCTGAGAAGTCATCAGAGCCAAACTTTTCTGAAAAAAGATTCTTCCTACGTTGACTTTTTCCAGGAATATTTCAAAGGCGCTTCCATTATAAACGCCTGGGAAAAGGATATAACCGAGGATAAAAAACCTGAGTTTGTTTTTTTGACAAAGAAAGATTGCGCTGAGTGTCAAAAACTTTTTAGCATTTTCCAAGGAGAACGTAAAGTGTTTGAGGCACCGGTGGACAAAGAAAAAATTCTCCTTCAAGATAACGGATTCCTAATTAAAAACGGCCAAGACAAATTCTACCAGTGGCTTAACTCGCGCTTCCAAATAGTCAAAGACACAATTTAAAATGTCCAAGTTGTCTTTTGTCCTAGCAATAGCAGCTCTCGCCATTTACATGTTTGTGTGGCAACCCAAATTAGATACACCATCTGACATCACACCCGTACCACAACCCACACAGAACCTACTTCCTCAAAGCAGTGACGTTTTAGATAACCCCCAGGAAACCCAAGTCAAGGATATTACTCCTACTGTCTTGGTTAAACGGGTTATCGATGGAGATACGATTGAGATCGAGGGTGGGCAGAAAGTCCGCTACATCGGTATTGATACACCAGAATCAACTACTAAGACAGAGTGCTTTGGGAAAGAAGCAACCAACAAAAACAAACTTCTTGTAGAAGGTAGGGAAGTGACTTTAGAAAAGGATGTTTCCGAAACTGATAAATTCGGTCGTCTGCTCCGATACGTCTATGTCGGAAATCTTATGGTCAACCAAGAGTTAGTTTTATCTGGGTATGCTAATGCCTCCAGCTATCCGCCAGATATCAAGTACCAAGAGTTATTCCGAACTAGCGAAAAGGAAGCCAGGGAGCAGGGGAGAGGGCTTTGGGGCAATTGCGCCGCAGCATCACAAACTCCGAGCTCTTCAAACACAACTAGTGACGAATGTAGCATAAAAGGAAACATCAGTAAGTCAACCTCTGAGAAAATTTATCATTTGCCTGGAGGCAAGTTTTATAACCAAACCGTAATAGGGGACACAGCGGGAGAAAGGTTTTTCTGCTCGGAAAAAGAAGCTCAAAGCTATGGTTGGCGTAAGTCCAAGCTTTAGCTTTACACCCTTGGGGTGTGAGGCTATTATACTGTAAACCTATAACCCAACTCCTTGCTTAACCAATCAGCATTTAGCTAGAATAGTCTCACCATGAGTGAAACTTATATTTCTTACTCCGCTATCAGTGATTTCTTGCGCTGTCCGGGACTTTACCGTTGGAAATACCAATACCGCAACCCAAAAACTAATTGTAAGGTTGAAATCTCCAACCCAGGTTTAATACTCGGGATTATCTTCGAAGTAGTTAGGAAGCGACTTTCTTCAGTTACAGCAGAGCAGAGAACCCTAGACTTTGCTCTTAGAGAACTAGATAGGTTTTTTGAGCTATGGCTAGCTGCTTTTGGGTTCAACAACCAAGAGGAAGAAGAGATGATTAGAAGTCGCGGTAGAGCACTACTAACACGATTTTTCTCTAAACCCAAATACATACTCGGTGAAAATCTGGGTGGTTTTATAAAAATTCCGTACAAAAAGTCACCTAGCATTTTTCTGTGCGGAGCTACCGATTGGGTAGAGGACAACGGGGATGGAACTTTGGCAATTATTGATTTTAAAACGGGGATTCATGAAGAAAAGGCTAACTCCCTACAACTGCCGATATACAAATATTTAGTCGAGCAAAAATTTGGCAAACCAGTCTCAAAAACCTTTTATTGGTATTTGGATAAAGACCCTGATCCTAGAGAGGTGTACTGCAACTCTTACGAGTCTGATCTTGAACTAGTTTTTTCCCATGGAGACTCGCTAATTAAATCCGTTGAAAATAACAATTTTATCTGTAGGGAATCGCCTGATTGGTGTAATGACTGCCAAAAGTTCGTTCAAATATCAACAGGCAGGGCAAAGCTTCTTTATACCGAGATGTCAAACTCGCTCTATCCGCAACCCAAAAAAGAGTACTACAAAATCGAATCTATTTCTTCTTAAGCCAGCTTCCTTCGGCTATATAACCAGTCAGGCCGCCAAACTGCTCCATCCGAGATTCAGAAGTGCTAACCACCTTAGCCTTCCACCACCAAGAGTCATCCTTAACTACAGGTCCTTCCGTTAGTTCCAAGACCTCACTCAATCCTAATGTCTGGATGAGTTCGCCTCCAGGTTTGTCACGTAGCTTAGTATTAATGAGCAAAGTCACCTGGTCGCCTATGACAAACTTAGCAGCTTCCTTAGGCACCATCTTAGCTGAGGGAGAAGATTCTGTCTCTGATACGGCCTGAGTTACTGGTTCAGGATAAGTCTCATTAACCTTGGGGATAATACTGGAAACTAGATAAATAATTACCAGCATTTCGACAAAGGCAATTAGCCAAGGTAAGAAAAGCTTCATACGATTTATTCTAAAACTAGTAAAAGGGCATTGCAAATACATATAATCTAGTTATGAAAAGTTATTTTCTTTTCCTAGTAGATGTTTTTAGTTTTAAAAGGGTAGGGAAGTGGTGGATAACTTTTTTGCTTTTTGCTTTTTTAAATCTAGGAATGGAGCTTGTCTGGGGAATGAGAATAGAACTTTTTTCCCTCTACGCTATCGGTAGTTATCTGATTGCTTGGTTAGTCATGCACCATCTGGTTTACTTTATTCCTAAGCTAAAACAACACTAAATTTTGGCTACAAAAAAACCCGCTTTCGCGAGTTGAATGTATATATTTTACCACACTTTTTGATTTTTTGTCAAATATTTTCCAAAACCTCAATTTTTGGGCATATTATTTCCTTTTTTAACCCCTTGACACCCAAAAAACTGGCAGTGTATTTAATTTCTTCCCGCTTTAATATAAACTAACCTTGCAAGGCCCGGCCTTGCGAGGCTATGCCATCAAAAAACAGGTTAAAAACAAATTCAGAAAATTCCTACTACCACGTTTATAATCGAGGTGTTGAAAAAAGAGCTATATTTCAAGATAGACAAGATTACAACGTGTTCCTAAAATACTTAGGGGAATATTTATTACCCAAAAATGAGATAAAACTTATGGATTTACTATCAGATCCAAACACACATTATAGCGATAAAGATAGGCTTTTAAAGCTTATTAGATTGAATAACTTCTCGGAAAAAATTGATATGTTGTCATATTGCCTAATGCCCAATCATTTCCATTTTTTTATAAAGCAGATATCTCTAGGGTCCATGCATAAGTTTATGCAGTCTATAGGAACAAGATACACAATGTATTTCAATAGGAAGTATAAAAGAGTAGGGTTTTTATATCAGGACATTTATAAAGCCGCTGAAGTAAAAACAGATGAGCAGTTCGTATACCTTTCAAAGTATATACATAAGCAGGCAATACCTTTCCAACCATCTTCTTATAAGGAGTACATAGGCGAGTTACATTCTGAATGGGTTAAACCAGGTGAGGTTCTGAGTTATTTCCCCAAAACTAATTCTTTCTTAGCGTACCAATCTTTTGTTGAGAAGGAAGACGTAGGACCTATTGAACAGGTACTTATTGAATAACTTTAGCCTTGCAAGGCCCGGCCTTGCAAGGCTAAATCGGTAGTTTGTAATACTTAGTTTTGTCTAATAAACTAGTTTAATGAGATTTAAAATTTGTGTGTCTGGTTCTGCAGCAGGGGAATGTGTCGAGAATGAAGAAACCATGGGGCTTGCCAAAGAGGTGGGTAGAGAAATAGCAAGACAAAAATGCATTCTGATGACTGGTGCTACCACAGGTATCCCTTACGCAGCTGCCTTGGGCGCAACCGAGCAAAAAGGGCTAAGTATTGGATTCTCGCCAGCCGCGACTCCCGCTGACCACATCAACCGTTACCGACTTCCGACGAAAGGCATGGAATTAGTTATATATACTGGATTTGGGTACTCTGGACGAGACCTTCTGCTGACCCGAGCGGCTGACGCGGTAATCATTATCTGTGGTCGGATAGGAACACTTCATGAATTCAGTGTCGCTTTCGAAGATAAAAAGCCTATAGGAGTACTGGAGGGTAGCGGAGGTATCACTGCTGATTTACGCGGTATTGTGGAACGCTCACACAAAGACCACGAAGTAATAATCTACGAATCAGACCCCAAAAAACTAGTCGCTGGGCTGGTAGGGGAGCTTGAAAGAAAATACCAACCCTTGAAAGACCTGCTATAGTTGCCGGACAACTCCATAAAGAAAGGGTCTTCCTGTTACAGAAAACCCCTAATCCATTAGATTAACAATTTTCGAAGATTCAGCCTTATTTCTAAACTTATGCCTACTTGCACCCAACTTTTTCACAATCACCCATAGGTAATACCCAATTGTGGGTGATATCAAAGCAACAAGCAACGGTAATGTGTATGAGGTAATATCCATCCACAAACCAACGATCAGTAAGCCAAGTATAAGCCATAGACCAAGATGGGAAGATTTTTTCTCAATATTCTCCCAATTGTCATTTCTTTTAAACCGGTGGCCAAGGATAGCAAGCCAGATATACCCACCATCCAATCCAGGAATGGGCATGCTATTTATAAAGCCCATGAAAAAAGTGTAAAGAGCTATAATGATAAGAACCTTGTGAAACTCTAGGTTGTCACTCAAGGTTTTTGAGACGAGTTGGACACTGCCAAGCGGTCCCACAACACTAATCGCACTTGCACCAATAGGGCTCTTCACTAGCAAAAACCCGCCCAAGCATAGAACCAACAAAAAGGTTGGTGGAAACCAGATAATTAGCATCCCAATAAACCCCGCTACAAAAAAACCTACTGGGATAATGACAAAGAACAAGCAGGTTCTCCAAACTAATTCCACAAATGTCCCAGTGATTACAGCATGTGTTAAGACATAGCTGTAAACCACAACAGTAACCAGGGCCGTACTGGTGATCAGGTTGCCAAGAGGACCTCCAACCAACCCCAATATTTTCGCTCTCAATGGTGCACTCTCAAAACTCTTTCTATCTATGTCTACATAACCACCAATAAAGTAAGGACTGAAACCAAGCGAAAAATTCTGTACTTCATGCCGCCACATCCACCAGTAGATACCCAAAGGACACCATTTATATTTGGCCCTCGAGGCTACAGGACGATATACGAGTACCGGCATCGGAGCTCCAAGATTGAAACTCTTTACCTTGATCCCATTTCTTAAGGATAAGACCATGTGTCCGTATTCGTGGGGCACCAAGAAAATAGGAAAGACTACAAAGAAAACTAACAGAATCGCTGTGGTCGAGTCCAATGAACTCCTCCTGATCTGTCTCCGTGATAACACGAAGTATACCAGATTAGGAGAGCGAAATCAAACCTATAGCAACAAAAATACTCAACCTTACTTTTTAAACAAGAAAAGACAGCCTATGATGCTGTCTTTTTGGGTATCAGGAAAAGTGGCCTGGTGTCAACTCTCCAATATAGAAACCCAGCGATTACAAGAGCTACAATCAAAATCCTAGCTAATGACCATAAGTCAGGTGTAAGAACATAGAGAAGGACAGAACCAGCTAGTCCATATCCTAATACTTGACTAAAAAGACCATTACCGCCAGCTATTAACGTAACGGAATAGAGATGCTTGCGCATCCTAAGACCCACCAAAACTGGCACTAAGCAAACCAAAGGATAAACAAGCACAGGCAGATTCAATATCCCTCCAACCAAAGGTATATCTTTCAGAGCCTTAGTCGTTTGCCGAGCAGACTCTAACTCCACCGGGTTAGTAAGCATCGCATGAGCCTGAACAAACCCAAGCACAAAGAACAGAACGATAATGATTGCTCTACCAAAACGACCAAGGAAGAATTTCTCCATCAAACCCTCTTGGTAATAGTAGTATTCGTCCAATCTCTTACTCCTGAGTAAATTGTACCACTACCACGCAAAAAGAAAGGGGCTCTGGTTAGTGAGACCCGACTTACATCTCTGGGAACAAAGTAAGAACATTTAACGGCCAATAGAGGAAAGCTCCAAGCACCAATCCAGATACAAGCGTATCAATATAATCACCACTAGGACCTAACATGTTAGCTCCGGCAAGGTTGGACCCAAACCAAAAAGATAGTATCACCTCAAGAAAAACTATACCCAATAGTACTAAAGATAGGGAGTAAAACTTTTTCTTGACCATAAAAGCATACCCAATCAAGGCAATCCCTAGAACAACCATCCCAAACAAACCTATAATCAACACTGTGGGAAAAGTCTCAACCCTTAGTATCCTATCCCTAAATAAATGGTAGGACAGGTATGATAGCAACACGCACGAGACAAATCTAGCTTTCACAGAAACGATGAGTTCTACCATGAGTTCTACCAAGGGTGTCAGAGCAAGCAGCACTCTCCATATATGCATGCGTAGGGTGTTCATGACCCACCTTATCTCCCTTCTAAACCAGTGGGATTATAACACAAAGACCCAAATCTTACGGGATTCCTGAAAAACTATTTTTCTTCTGGGCTTTTGTTTCGGGAATGGAAGGCTTGGTGAACTTCACGAAGACCCTTATTGGTCACGTGGGTATAGATTTGCGTCGTCCCAATATTGGCATGCCCCAAGAGCTCTTGGACACTCCTGAGGTCAGCGCCATTGGTGAGCAAGTCTGTCGCAAAACTATGCCGCAAGGTGTGTGGAGGAACTTTGAAAGGAATGCCAGAAAGCTTTACATATTTATCCACAAGACGCTCAATCGAACGAGGAGTCAGACGCATATGCTCGCCATCTTCAGTAACGTCCGCTTCACCACTTGTCCGGGTAAAAAGGGGTTTAAAAGTATCTTTACGTATAGCAATGTATCGCTCCAACCAGTCAGCAGCGCCATCAGTCAGA
>MHDB01000020.1:23522-64607 GCA_001816835.1 Candidatus Woykebacteria bacterium RIFCSPLOWO2_01_FULL_43_14
TCAAACCCGCCAGTTCAGAAACACGCAGGCCAGTTGAAAATAACGTTTCCAGAATAGCTCGATCCCGAAGTCCCAATGGTTCTGAAGTATCAATCATAGACATAAGTTTTTCTAGCTGCTCGACGTTAAGAAAGGTAAGGCTGCGATCGCGCTCCTTACCAAGCTCGACTTGAGCACTACTCAACGCTGAAACATTTTCCGAGGCTAAATAGTTTAAAAAGGCACGTATAGCAACCAAAAAGTAGTTCTGGGTGCTTCGCTTGAGCGGACCTTTAGTAGGATGGACCTTACCACTCAGAAACAAACGAAACTCGCGTACCATTTCTTTGGTAATTTGCCCGGGATCGGTAACTGGATGATTTTGGACAAGCCAGGCTGAGAAAGAGGAGAGGTAGTACTGATAAAGGCGAACCGTGCCTTTAGCCAGATTTTTGTCCAAGATACAATAATCGAGAAAGCGGCCAATATATTTTTCAAAGTTTGTGGAAATTTTTTTACTTGGGTCCGTTGAGTTCGTCATAGCAGAATAGAGCAGAGAATTGGTTTTCCTTAACGCGTCGTTAATTGATACTTTAGCGACGTCACAATAAGACTAGTCCATCTTCTTTAGACTGTCAATATAGATCTTCCTACGAAAGACTTAAATGCTATATCTAAGCACACACCGAGTAACTCTTATACTAAAGCAAGAAAAACTCAAGATAGGCGGTTATCTATTCTCCACTTTGACTGGTCTACCAGCTGAAGCTAAACTTAAAGGCTCTGTAATGCCCTACAAGGCGCGATAAGCGGGAGGGACTACTTTGGATACCTTCAAAGAGGAATGGAAATAATCTATTAGGCCCGCTAAGGGGGATAAAGGAAGTTTAAAATTTTAATGGGTGACCTAAATTGGGAATTTTGTATACGAAATTATAGAAAATTTTTGCACAAATTAATTAGTTACCAGCTGTCATAAAAGGGCCTGCGAGAAATTGTAGGTCTAATGCCTATAAGGCTGTTTAGTAATATTGTACGACATACTATATTTCCTACTCAGTTTCGCAAAAAGAGAGTGGTGGTTTTCACGGTATGAGTAACTGCAAGTAACAATTAAGTTGAGATAAGTAACATTATCGGAAGTAGAGCCGTCTTCTTCCCTATAGGACGTTGTCATCTAACATTCGGGTTTTGTTGGCTAGCACTCAAATACTACGCCTGCCAGTTATCCACAATGATATTGTCAATATTTCCACGCGTGGAAAGTTCTCTCATCGCATTCCCGAATAAATAAACGTATCAAACCAGATCACTCTCCTCTCCCCTTTTTCTTAGTAGCAAACTTTTTCATCAGCATTGTTTTAGGTAAAACATAAGGCTATAATACATGGAGCCGTATGGAAAAAATTGTTAAATTGTTCTCAGCTATCCTAGTTTCAGCTCTTTTGTTCTTATCCTTAGCCAATCCTAGCCTGGCTCAAGACACAATAGAAGCGCCCCAGGAAGAATTCATTAAGGCTAAGGTCTTGAGCATAATAGACCAAGGAGAAAGAGGTGTGGCGGGTATCAGTCGACCTTTCCAGATAGTCCAGGTTGAACTCCTTGAAGGTCCTGAAAAGAACTCAGAAATCCAGATCGAACACGGCGTCAAACTCACCATAACATCAAACCAAATCGTTAACCCTAATGATTATGTCTTGGTACTAAAATCAACAGACAGCGAGTCTGGCTCCTCATACCAAATAGTCGATAAATACCGACTGGATACTGTTCTCGGTCTATTCGTTTTCTTCTTTATCCTCGTTTCCCTTTTTGGCCGCTGGCGCGGTGTTGGCTCTTTTCTCGGTCTAATCATAAGCCTTGTAATAATACTCAAGTTCATTGTTCCTCAAATTCTGGCTGGTCATGATCCTATAGTAATAAGTCTCATCGGTGCCATGTTTATCGTGGTTTGTAACTTGTATCTTGCGCACGGGTTTAATAGACGCACCACATTGGCACTTATGGCTACCTTCCTCTCGCTAGGCCTAACCATGCTAGTCTCCTACCTATTCGCTGACTTAGCATATCTTAGTGGTTTGGGTAGCGACGAGGCTTACTCTTTGCGTTTTGGTCAAAGTGGGGGTATTAATTTCAAGGGTTTGCTGCTGGGTGGAATGATAATAGGCACCCTGGGAATACTTGATGACGTCACCACAACCCAAACAGCCGCTGTTTTGGAAATCCATCAGGCCAATTCTGCTCTGCATCTTAAAGATCTCATAAGGCGCGGTATGAATATAGGCCGTGAACATATATACTCCCTAGTCAACACTTTAGTATTAGCTTATGCAGGGGCGTCACTCCCTATTTTTCTTATCATAATTCTAAATCCCACGAGCCAACCTATGTGGGTCATGCTTAACAGTGAGTACATTACTGAAGAGATTGTAAGGTCTCTAGCAGGAAGCATCGGTTTGCTTATGGCTGTACCAATTTCAACTATTCTCACTGCATATATGATTAAAAGGAGGAAGTTTTTGTGAACAAAACTATTGTCGGTATCGGGGTATTTAGCGTGATTATTCTGATTGGTGGGGTAAGTTTGATGTCCCGCAATTCAACCACACCGCTGCCTCCACACCAGCAGTGTATCTCTCATGGAGGTATCTCCATGCACATCCATCCCAAACTCAGAATCGAGATCGCCGGAACTACCTTCCCCATCCCAACCAACATTGGAATAAATCCCAGCTGTATGATGTCCCTCCACACACATGATGACTCAGGGGTAATTCATGCGGAATACCCTACTAAGCGGGATTTCACTTTGGGTAACTTTTTTAGCAATTGGGGTAAAGATTTTTCCCAAAATCAAATCTTTGATAACTTTGTTGATGATACGCGTAGCTTAAGCATAACCGTCGATGGTCAGCCAAATTATGATTTTGAGAATCTAGTTCTCAAAGATGACCAGGACATACTCATTAAATACGGTGAAAAGGTCATACCTTACTAACCACTTAGAACCACGATCAACAAAGCAAAGACGCTTAGACCAAGGAAAACATACTCCATAACTGTTCGTCTAGTCACGCTATCTTTTATTTTGTGCTGAACTAGACCTAAGCAGGTGTAAACAACTGTGGTGAGTGCCAACCCCGCGCCGACCGGCGTTAAGGGCCAAAAACCAATGATGAAGCCGATTTGGGAGGTGAGGAGACTTGAAACTAAACTCCCTTGTAGTACCTCAGGACTCAAGTTCTCTTTCAGCTCAATCTGCCACAAAGCCTGTAAATAGATAAAAAATGAGATGACAAGAACCAAAAAACTCGACATAAAGACGCTCATGTGTGAATTGTATATTAGGAAAAATCCTAGAAACGACACCCCTAAAGTCGAGAGATAACCGACTGTCTGAGCAGCTCTTAAAAGCGGTATATTTCTGACCTCTGATACGTTAAAAATATTCTGGGATAACTCAATAACATAATTAACCACGGCAAAGGCTAGCACAACTAGTAATTGCAACCAAAAACTAATATCTGACTGAACGAGAAAGATCGCGACACTTGCTACCAGAAACACTGGTAGGACAAATAAGTTCACCAACTTAATTCCGTACAGATACTGCTTGAAACTCCAGGAGGTTAAGAAGTAGGACGTAATCGAGAGTAACAGGATGTAGAAATATACCCACCTATCCCCTATTAAAGGTGTCACAAGCAACAGCAAAGATAGCACTAGGTTAGAGAAAATAATCCTAACTCTTTTGTTTTGAAACAATATCTGCGGAAACATTATTTGTTCCCTTCAGCTTCGAGTGAAACGTAACCATTTTGTTTGTAGATATGGCAAATTATCACTCCGAGAGCATCTGCAGCATCGTCTGGCTTAGGTATCTCTGATAATTTCAATGTGTTCTTAACTGCTTCCTGAACTTCCTTTTTCTTAGCTCTTCCGTAGCCTGTCATAAGACGTTTCACGGCTAGGCCTTGATACTCCTTAATCTGAATACCCGCCCTCGCTGCAGTTAGCAAAACCACCCCCCTAGCCTGTCCAACCGACATAGCTGTTGTTGAATTGACGCCAAAAAAGAGCTGCTCAATGACTAGAAGGTCCGGTTTACGTTCAGTAATAAAGCACGAGACTTTATCGTAGAGCATCAGTAACCTTGCGGGCATTTCCATCTCCTTAGGTGTCTCAAAACAGCCGTAATCGAGAAGCTCTAGTTCTATTCCCTTTTCGTTATTTATCAAACCCCAACCTGTAGCAGCGGTTCCTGGGTCTATACCTAAAATAAGCACTCTAGACTATTGCCCTCTGCATTACATTTTCAGAAATATCAAAATTGGCGTAAACTTTTTGAACATCTTCAAGGTCCTCAATCTTATCAACTAGATCCAAAACCTGCTTTGCCTTTCCCAAGTCTTCTAGTCGTACAATATTAGTTTGTCTCTGGGTCAACTCAGATCTAGAAACCTGAAATCCGGAATTGAGCAGTTTCTGCTTTAGATTTTCTAACTCATTGGGTGAAGTATAGATCAATACGCGATCCCCAGCCTCCTCGGCATCGTGAGCTCCCAAATCAGCAGACACGAGCATAATATCATCGAAACTTCTATCTTCCTTTAACACTTCTATTTCCCCCATTGGTTTAAACATCCAAGCAACAGAACCTACTCCTCCCAAAGACCCTCCTGCACGCTCTATCAAGCTTCTAAGGCTAGCTCCTGTCCTTTGTCGACTATCCGTTACTGTATCTACCATTAAAGCCACACCACAAGGGCCGTAAGCCTCGTAGGTAAGCTCCTCCAAGGGTTTGTCGTTTCCTTTACCGCTACCTCGGTCTATGGCTCTATTAATATTGTCCTTGGGCATATTAGCCGCTCTTGCAGCTTCTATAGCTAGCCTAAGTTTGAAGTTAGAATCAGGGCTCTCGCCACCCTCTCGGACAACGACTGTAATTGCGTTACCCAGTTTGGTAAAAAGGTTACCTCTCTTGGCATCATTAGCTCCTTTTTGCCGTTTAATTGTACTCCACTTACTATGCCCCGACATACCTCATAATTCTACCAATTTAAGGCTCAAAGATCAAAAGGCCAAACTTCACTCCATAAAGGTCTGCCCCACTAATGTCAAGTATTGACAACCTACTCACAGCCCCTATACTAAAAATCATGGGTTCAGCAGAATTAGATCCCCTATCTAATAAAGCGGTTGAAGCTGCCTTAAACAATCACTGGCCAGAGGCTATTGATTTTAACATGCTTCTCCTAAAGAAATACCCTAAAGATGTCGAGTCCTTGAATAGGCTGGCAAGAGCTTATCTTGAGTCTGGTAGGACCAGCAAGGCTAAATCAACCTACAAAGCAGTTCTAGGTATTGACCCGTACAACCCAATAGCCACCAAGAATGTCAAAAGAATCTCAGAGCTAAAGAGTAAAGGCATCACCCTCAATCCTACTGAAACCAGCAATACCACCACCTCTGTTTCCGACCTTTTTCTAGAAGAGCCCGGAACAACTAAAATCATTCAAGTCACTCAACTAAAATCGCCTAAAGCAAGCGCTAGTCTCCGAACAGCTGACCCGGTAGACCTCAAAAATAAATACAGCGCTACTTATGTTTATAACAGTAAAGGTAAAGAGGTCGGTGTGCTCGATTCGTTCTGGGGCAAAAAGGTTGCTTCAGCAATAAGGGAAGGTGCTAAATTTGAAGCTTATATCGTTTCTGCTGATCATACCTCAGAGAATAAGATCAGTGTTTTTGTTAGAGAAACCTACCATCCGCCTAAACTAGAAAATGCTCCCACTTTTCCTATCGAAAAAACCGACGACTTCCATCCTTCAGTATCAGAGGAAGCTGTTAGTCTGATCACCTCGGAAAACGAGTTACCAGGATCCGATGAGGAAGAGTCTAACGAACATTCTACAGAAGGCGGTAAACACACTTCGCTTGAAAGCCTGGCTCAAAAAGAGCAAGACGCGCTCGACCATCTCGACGAAGAAAACTAAATCAAAAATTTTACTAGCGAAGCTCGTCTTCGCCCACAAGATCCGGCATTTTTACTTCCACTGGTTTTTCAACTTCTATCTTAAGTGGTTCAGGTTTCTTTGGTGAAGGCTCTGGTGAAATCTTAGGTTCTACTTTAACAGCCTTTACAACCGGTTGAGCTGGTTGTGTTTCTTTGGGCGCTGGTTTTGGAGCTTCCACTATTTTTTCCTTAGTCTTATCCTCATGAAGCTCTTTCTTTTTATCATCTTCACTATTAGACTTGGTTGGCACGACCTCCTCGGCTTTACTTTTCCCAGCAACACTCTCTAGAGCTATGTAGCTAGCGATGAGATTTCCCGCCGGTAAGAAGGCTACCACCTCATCACCTACCTCAGCCTTAAAGTGCTCAATAGAAGCGCCTAGAACTTTGTAGCTCCCTTCGGGAGTAACCACCCGGAATTTACCCTCTTTTTTAGTAACCATGCCCGTGGTTCGGTATCTTTTGACATGCTCTATCTGTTTAAACCGCTTTTCGCCATTATCCTCAACCATTTTTAAGGTATCTCCTACGACCAGCATACATTTAGAAGCATAGTTTTGGGGAATGGGGTGCTTATCACCAGCTTCGGTCACCATACTCTCGCCGTCGAAGATTCCTACTATCCCCGGTTTTTCCTTTTCTACCTGTGGGCTTTCTATTTTCCTAATTGGCTGAGGCGAGTTTTTCGGTAATTCCCGAGAAGCGCTCCCTTGGTCAATCTCGGCCAAAAGCTGCTTTGCTTGTCTTATGCTCGATTCAGCCGCACTCAGAGCCTGATTTATAAGTTGGGTCTTGTTACTCATTCTTCCTCCTTACGGTTTGGTGGGGAAAACTACTTCTCCCTCAATCTTCTGAGTTTCATTACTATTTGGTGGTTCTGCCCCAATGGTGCTAATTGTACTCTCAATTTGTCTATCCGTAGGCAACGTCGACGTCACTTCGTTTTCCCCCTCAACTGGGGCTTCAGCAACTACTGTAGGTGCCTCAGGTAAAACAGCCCAGGCAGGTGGAACAGGCGGCTGACCTGGTCGGAATTTGGTCTCAACCCACCGTTTGATAGTAAAATCAACCTTCTCCAGATCCCGACTGTACTTAGCTCTTGAAGCGCTTATAGCTTTTTCTTTTTGACCAGTGGTATCAGTATAGGGTGCCAAAGAACGGGCGCTGAAAGGCTGGGAGCTGGAATCGTTTATTTGCAGCTTAAGGTACATCTCAAACCTCCCCAGGTTAATAAGATCCATCGCCAGGAAAGTAGGCGCAAACTCCTTTTCCAAGAAGTAGGCATCTGTCGGACCAACCCCAAAACAGACCAAGGTTCCGATGTTACCAAAAACCGCTTCCTTGACCTTTTCAGGCATCTGTTCGATATATTGGTGAGTAAGCGTCAAATTAAGCCTATACTTTCGCGCTTCGGACAAGATATTGGCAAAAGAGTCCGTGGCAAACTTCTGAAACTCGTCGGCATAGACATAGAAATCTTTTCTCTCCGCCTCAGGGATATCTACTCTTCTCATAGCCGCAAATTGCAGTTGGGATATTACCATGGCTCCAAGCAATGAAGCATTGTTTTCACCAATACGACCTGTCGCTAGGTTTACGAAGAAGATTTTCTTGTTATTAATTATCTCGTCTATCCTAATAGTACTCTTAGGCTGACCGACGATGTTACGAATCGTGGAAGCATTTAGGAATTGACCTACTTTATTCTGAATTGGGGATATAGCTTCAGTTAAAAGCTTTTGGTTTCCCTTCATAGTCTTGAACTCTTTGTTCCAAAAATCCTTCATTACAGGATCGGAAATCATGCTCACGATATAGTTTTGGTAATCTTGGTCTGTCAATAAACGGACAATCGACAAAAGTGAGGTGTGAGGGACTTCCAGCAAAGTCAAAATCGAATTCATTAATAGGTACTCAAGTCGGGGTCCCCAGCTCTCAGCGAAATACTTCTTAAAAACGTCTAGTAGTCCTGAAGCGATAAGGTTGCGCTGCCGAGGATCAACAACCTCCAGCATATTCAAGGCCACTGGGTGATCAGCGTCTGCTGGATTAAAAATAACTACGTCATCTAACCGATTCTCGGGTACAAACTCCAGCAAGGCATCTATTAGGTCGCCATGAGGATCAAGTATGGCTACTCCCTCACCATTTTTCATATCTGAAATAATCATGTTTTTGATCAGGGTCGACTTACCACTTCCTGTCTTACCTATCAAGTACATGTGCTTACGCCGATCGGGCCTCTGAATACCAAACTTCACTCTGGCCTCTCGAAAGATAGTTTCGGCGAAATAAGTACAATCAGTTGTGGGAAGACTGAGTGGGGGCTCACCTTTTTTGGCCCGAGTCCAGGCGATCGCGGGTGTCTCTACCGAGATATTAGGTAAGTGCCAGATAGATGCGAGCTCCTCTATATTCAAGATGAAATTCCCCGTCTCCCCCATACCAAAGGTACGACTTCGGAATTTGCTAAGTAGTGATTCATCGTCGCTAGAATTAGTATAATCAGCCACAAAATTATTTAAGCTTGCGGTGGAAAACTGTTTAAACGATCCTACGGCTGACTTGAGACGGTTTTCAGAGGTCGCTTTGCTATCAGAAAACGCAACACAACGAACTTTTACTTCGAACCCCATTTTACTAAGTTTGTTCTCGATCAGTTTGAGATCCAACTCTTGACCAGCAGATAGTTGGACACGCAGGGCAGGACCTGGTTTTGCAGGTAGCTGGGGGCCTCTAGCGATTTGCCCAGGTATCTCTATGATGTGGGAAAAAATGTTTCGGCTGATTTCTTTAGCTATCTCCTTAGGCGCAAAGCTAACAGGGTGTTCCCCAGCCCGGACCACTTCGACATACTTATGTCCCCTCTCTTGCCATATATCCTCTAACGGGCGGACCAACACCTGCAGCCATACTTGTTCGTTATTGCTGATATTTCCGAGAGCACCGGTCACCCCGGCAAGCGGATCTACTTCAAAATCCCGAAAGGTTTTAATCGGAAAAATAGAGTCTTTTCCCAACGTAATTTCGCACGCGGCGTACTTCATACCGCTTACTTTGTGAGTGTAATCTTCTACTTCGCGAATTTCCGCAGCAGGATATTGAGCATAAATCTGCCCTTCAACGAAGTTCTTAAACTGTTTTGGGATAAAGGCATAAAAACGGATTCCGTCTGGGGTAGAGGCTATCTCCAAACTTAAGTGTTCTTGGATTCCGGGGGTAAAACGCAGAAGACCGTGCAATGAGGCAAACATCTGCTCAGCAGAAATGGGAGTCTTCTCGTTCTCCTTTGGCAATTCGATGGCGAGTAACACCCCTTCTGTTGGTTGCTCAACAGCCTTGGTAGTTTCTAATTTTTTTGCGGCTCTGTAGGCAAAAAAGAATGATAAAGCCAGCATTACCACAATTCCTAAGATTAAATACATTTTCTCTCTGTGGAGTGGTAGGATCTATCCCCTCACGCTCCGCGAGGAGCCTACTTATTGACCTAATGATACTCCCATACAATATTAGTGTCAACAAACCTGACAAGTAGTCGAAACCACACTTCGCCCCGTACCATACGGTACAGGGCTTCGCGGAGAGCCCTGACTGCCGGCAGGCAGGTTCGCATGGTTGGCCTAATGCACATCCCCCTTCGCAGGTAGCTTCGGAGGGATTGCGCTGAAGCGCAAAAAGAAACCCCTGGTGTAATCCACCAAGGGTCAAACAAGTACTAGTTCTATATCGGTAAGTCTGCTTAAAGCCTCTATGTACTTAGAGATGGTCTGAACGACTACCTCATCAGGTAACGTAGGCATGGGCGGAGTTCTGTCCCAACCAAGCCGACTCAAAAAATCTCTCACGAATTGCTTATCATAGCTTGGAGGAGAGGTCCCTGGCTGGTAATCCACCGGCCAAAAACGGCTGCTGTCAGGGGTAAAAAACTCATCTACCAAAATCAAATGTCTATGGACCCCAAAAACCGGAGTTGACTCCCACCCAGGGGTTAACCCAAACTCCATTTTAGTATCGGCAATGTTAATGCCTCTTTGCGACGCGTACCTAGTACATCCTTCTACCAACTCAAGGCCAATCCTTCTAATGGCTGCACTTAACCTAACACCTTTATAAGTGGGGATGCTGTGCATTTCTTTTAGAATTCCAGGCACACGACTTGGATGAACATTCTGATCGTGACCACTATCAGCTTTAGTCGAAGGGGTGTAAATAGGGTTGGTAAACTGATC
Organism: Candidatus Woykebacteria bacterium RIFCSPLOWO2_01_FULL_43_14; assembly: GCA_001816835.1. Lineage (GTDB taxonomy): Bacteria > Patescibacteriota > Microgenomatia > Woykebacterales > 2-01-FULL-43-14 > 2-01-FULL-43-14. The sequence continues at coordinate 33,747 of MHDB01000020.1, forward strand.
GCCTTCCACCATCCCCTTTCTCACTCTCATGCCACAAACAGTACCTTTCTTTCTATACTCAATTAAAGCCGAACCAGTAAGAAGGTTACGGAAAATGGCTTCTATTTTCAGAACCGGGGCTACTCTCCTCACTATCGAGGTTCGCCAGGCCAAATCCGGATGGTAATCTCCATCCCCTTTCAGGACTCTGACAAAGTGGGTCGCGACATCGTTCCTTGCCTTACCAAACCAAAATGCTGACATTAGATTCAGGACCACTCCCTTACCTGGAATTGGTTGACTCGATACCACATCAAAGGCGCTTAGCCGATCGGTACACACCATATGGTAGTAATCGGGGTCGCCATCAACCTCATAAGTCTCTCTTACCTTACCTATGTGTACCAAGCGCCAGGTGGAAGGGACAATATCTCGAACAGTGTATCGAGGCGTCGCTGGAATCCTCGCAATAGTCAAGTTACTCACCTACCGCTGCAAAGGCGTGGCCAATGACTTTTGCCTTCCTAGTTGGTTCTGGTAAGTGTCCAAGAACCCACGCATGAATCTCATCCTGGTCACTCAAAGCAGCCCTCACACGCTCCGCGAAATTTGACCAAGACTCATCCTCCGCTTTGACTGAAATAGTTCCCGCCAAATCACTCGGCAAGACAGTCATCGCCTCAACCGCGATCCTCCGCAGCTCTGGTGTATCCCCAAGACCAACCCCAAAGATCGGGATCGTTTTACCTAAAGAGTTTAGCCATGCCCGCAGCATCGCCGGTAGTTGGAGGGACAAACCCCCGGCTGCAACTACACAGGTGTTTACTGGTAGCGCACAGGCAAGGGCAAAAAGCAGAGCGGGATGACGATGGGCGCTCATAATCACAGTCACTTTTATCTCTTGCAACAACAAGCGACTCAGCTCTTCCACTCTAGGTAGATCACTCTCACTACCTAAAAGTAGTATCAACCGTGAGTCAGGTAAAACGCTCCGCAAATGCTCTAAGAATCTACCGTCCGACTCTGCACACAGAACAAGCTCATAAACTTGGGCGACATACGGAGGTTGATACATTACCCCGCTAAATTGACCACTCATAGCTCTTCCCTTCCCAGTTATTTCTGTCCAAAACAAACCCAGTTGTCCCGACAGTTGTAAACAATACTATCAGCATTATTGGTTTAGTGCAAACCTTAAATTTGACATTTGGCTCTATTGATGCTATACTAATAAGCGATCTCTCTCCTTTCTTCCGGAATGGGGCCAAAATTAGTCCCATTCCAAGGTAAAAGGCCCCGCAAGGGGCCTTTTACTGTTGTATGCCAAAATATTTAAATCTTGACTAAATCATTTATCCTTTCCACTGAGCTTTTGATAGTAATCCAATCCGACTACGACTACTATATCGCCTCTTTTGCCTTCTTCCGGAGTTCGCGTAACCACTTCTCCGTCAAAAAGGTAAGCAAGTCGAGCAGAAGTCTTAGGCTTAGAATTGTAATCGATGATCAAGGTTTTCCCAACATTATCTAATTCCGCGTTATCGACAGCGACCACCTCTACACCTAAATTGGAAACAAGCCGGCTAGCCCGAGTAGCTAAACCTGGCTTACCTGTACCATTTCTTATCTCCACCCTACTCGCTTCTTTTTCTATCTCCGGATCGTTAAACACAGATGATACAAAGTTGTCAAATTGGTCCCTTTGCAAAACCATATGGTCTAAACCCTGATCCTTAGTTTGTTGATAATAATCTGGTCCCAGCTCAACGTAGTTATATTTATCACTTCGGACTTGCCACAACTTCTGATAGACCTTGAACAGCTTGGACAAAGGGATATTTGTTCGACTATCCTCACTCAGAAAGTTCCCCAGTCTGAATATTTTCCAAAGATTACCTAACCCAGTAAGCTCCTTCTTAAGCCCTAAGAGTCTGTCTTTTTCCAGCCTCTCTTCATCTAAATAGAAATATCCGTCTAGGGGCAACCCTAATGTATCCGCGACGGACTCATAGAAAATATCAATCCCTTTTGGATCCACCTGAAAATCACCCTTGCTAAAGGCAGAGCAAAGGCAGTCAGAACCAAAGCCGTAGGCCAGATTGGTATAAATATTGGGATTAACTGAAACAAAATCCACTTCTTGCTCTTCGGGGTCGAAGGTGGCAATGACCAACTTATTGACTTGTCTAGCCTCACTCAAACTAAAAAGTAGATAGTTAGCCCGCCTAGAGGGGTTAAAAGACCCTTCTCTTACTTCTGTACTGTCGTAACCAAAAATTGCCTGGGTAAAGAACTTATTTATATTAGAAATGTTTAGAACTAAATTAAAAATGGCAAAAGCACACGCTACTACCAGGAAATAAAAAAGTTTGGTTTTATTCCCTGTTCTGGATAGGCCAAACATAGGTGGAAAACTTAGCTAGGAGTTTTGCCAGTTAGTTTTAGGGCCAAATAAACTATGGCAAAAACGCCAAAAACAAAAGCGAATATATCTTGATCTATCGGAACAATAATCAGCTTAAGGGTGGAAACAATTAGCCCAAGCAACATGACTACGAAAACAACATCTAAAAACTTACTATACGATGGGGACATTGGAAAAGGGGTGCTCGATCGGGATTTGGCAGATTTCATTTATAAGTATCCTCCTATTGTTACAACATAACACAGCTATTATTAAGTATCAAGTACCGCAATATTTCTCAAGTAAACAGCTCTCAGGATAACCATTTTTGCTTGAGAAGCGGAAAATCACCGTTCAAAATGCTTTGCCTTATTTTCTTAACCAAATTTACAATAAAGTGTACGTTGTGAAGACTCCCTAACCGATAAGCCAAGAGCTCATCAGCTCTATACAAATGACTTAGATAAGCGGCCGAATAATTGGCGCAAGTGTAGCAGCTGCATTCCGGATCGAGCGGATCGGTCTGGGTCTTATAACCCTCGCCCAAAATATTTACTCGAAATTTAGACGCTCTGGACGCCTGAGAGTGATACAAAGAACCATTTCTTCCCAACCTAGTGGGAGAAACACAATCAAACATATCAACCCCTCGCTCAATTGCTTCAAAAATATCATCTATGTCTCCCACTCCAAGAAGATGACGCGGCTTGCACGCATCTAGAAAAGGCACGCTACTCTCAATAGCCTTATACATTTCGGACTTCGGCTCACCGACACTTACACCACCAATGCAAAAACCATCAAATCCTAGACCTCCGATAAATCTTGCCGATTTTGCCCGAAGATCAGGGTAAACTGATCCTTGAACAATACCAAAAACAAACTGTTTGTATGGCTGGTTTTTGTTAAGTTTGTGAGTCTCTAAAGAACGTTTGGCCCAATTATGAGTCCTTTCAAGTGACTCTAGTGCATACTTTCGATTTGAAGGGTACGGTACGCATTCATCAAAAGCGAGTATTATATCCGCTCCGAGCTTGTGCTGAATTTCTAGAGAAATCTCGGGAGTAAATCGATGTGTAGAGCCATCAAGATGGGATCGAAACGTAACTCCATCCTCGTCCACTTTAGCCAGTATCTTCGGATTCTTCAGAGCAACCTCTTCCACGGTAAATTCCGCAAGACTCTCGGCTAACAAATCATGTTTGACTTTTCGTTGCTTGGTTAATTTTCCTAATCCCAAACTAAAAACTTGAAACCCACCGGAATCAGTGAGAATTGGCCTACTCCAATGTTGAAATCCATGTACTCCACCAAACGATTCAATAACCCCAGTCCCAGGACGAAGATACAAATGGTAGGTATTGTTGAGAATTATTTCCGCTCCAAGATCTAGAAGATCCTCGGGCGTTAAGGCTTTTACCGTTGCCTGAGTGCCCACTGGCATAAACACTGGCGTTTCTATATCACCATGGTCAGTCCGTATTACTCCTACTCGAGCAGAGCTACGATTGTCTTTATGCGTTATGTCGAAGAAACTCATCGCTACATTCTAACAGTTTGGGTGATAAAGACCAAAATGGTTATTACTTTTGTCGAACTTTGGAAAAAATAGGCGTCGTGGAAATTCTAGTCAATAGCTCAAAGTCATCGTCCCCTGCAATACGATTGTACCGCTCAAATCCGCACTGCTCACACTTATGTACAACCACATACTCCCCACTCCGTCTAGTAAAAACGCCAATTGGTTTCATTAAGCCGCCGCAATCGCTTAATCTATCCCCAGGAACGTCGCCATCAACATGTTTGGAATATAAACAATGGGGGCAATGGTTTCGATAACTCCCTCCATATTTGATTTGCTCAACACTCTTAGTACAGTTTCCACAAACAAAAGTTTCATTTCTGGCAATAAAGTTTTTTTTGATATTCATGTCTTTATTTTAGAGGTAGTGGTCAAGCACTCTTTCTTGGAGATGCTCTATTTCTCGCTGTCTTACTTTACGCAAATCTTTTTTGTCTTCCACCTTACCTAGAATAATGTTAGCTAAGTGCTCGCCACCCGAGATATGCGGTATCACCACATAATCAGCTCCCTGAGCATATAGGGCTAGAGCGTCCTTTTCCTCCTGCGCAGTCAATATCACCATTATCTTAGGGTTCAGTATTTTGGAATCTTTAAGGAGGGCAAGATTTTCTTCCAACTTTTCAATGGTTGAAACCACCATCTTGGCGTGCTCAAGACTTAAGTGTTCTAACACTTCCGGGTCAGAGGCATCACCGAAAAAAGCTTTTAAACCACGCTCCTCCAATCTCTTCACAATCTCGGGATCAAAATCTAGCACTACGAAATTAAGTTCCGCCGTACTAAAAGCCTTAAGTAAGCTGTTGCCCATCCGTCTGCACCCCACCAAAACAATATGGTCCTTTAACACCTCATTACCTATTGGGGTTAACCCATGGGCCCCTACTTTCTCAAAGTTCTTGAGTAGCGGAGAAAGTCTATAATAAAGCCTCCGGGCGTTAGATATTGCGTATGAAGAAACAGAAATAGTAATCAAGCCAACCAAGGTAACAAGTGCAACGATGTCTGTTCCTAAGTGCCCAAGTTTAACCCCAAGGGCCACGATAATTAAAGAGAATTCAGACACCTGTCCCACAGTGATACTGGTCAAAAAAGACGTCCGATTCCGAAAGTCCATATTCCGCATGATAAACATCACGATCAGTGACTTGCCCACCAAAACAAGCACTGAGAATAAAATTACCGGCACCACGTAATTAGCGATCTCGCCTAAATTAATACTCAAACCCAAAACAACAAAAAATATCACAATAAAAAGGTCTCGAAGAGGTCTAATTTTGGCACTAATTTGCCAATTATGAGCCGAAGTTGCGAGTGCCAACCCAGCCAAGAAAGAACCTATCTCAACTGAAAAACCCAGATACCTAGCCAAAGAAGCCCACATAAAACACCAGGTCAAGGCACCTAAGAAAAGTAGCTCGTTATTATGGGCAAATCTGGTAAATATAGGTGGGATAAGCCGCTTTGAAAAAAGAAGGGTTAAGTACAAAAGGAAAACACCCTTCACTAAAATCCAAGGGAAGGTAAAGATATTTACTGATTGACCACTTTCGAACCCAGACAAGAATATGAGTATTAAAAGGGCGACGAAGTCTTGGACAAGTAGAAACCCAATGGCCACTCGACCGTGCAAAGAATTAGTCTCGTTCTTTTCTGATAAAAGTTTGACCACGATTATGGTACTACTGAAAGCCAGGGCAAGCGCCAAATAAATCGAAACTACCAGGTTAAACCCCAAAACTAAGGCAATCAGTAGTCCAGTTAAGGTACTAAAAGCCATCTGACCTAGGCCCGTGTACAAGGATACTTTACCAACGCTTTTTAGTTGCCTAACTGAGAGCTCAATCCCAACCAGAAACAACAAAAATGTAACACCAATCTCCCCAAGCAAGGCAAAAAAGTCTTTGTGCTCAGGACGGATCACCCCTATCAATGCAAGAAGCAAACCAGCGAAAATGTAGGCGATAACTAAGGGTTGCTTGAGAATCCTAGCGAGAACTCCTAAAGCAGTAGCGGATAGTAAGACTAGTCCAATTTCTAAAAATAGTGTATCCATCTGGCAGTTCTAAATTATCTTAGGCAAAGAAATTCTAATTTACTCTAATTTATCCAAAATGGTTCTTAGCTCACGCGGTAAGGGGGCCTGGAATATCAATTTTTCCCCACTACTTGGCTGCTTGAAACTTAGCTCTTGAGAGTGCAAAAACTGTCTTTCTAACCCAAAAATGTTACTGCTATGACCATAAGTCTTATCCCCTACCAATGGGTGGCCAATGGAGGCTAGATGAACTCGAATTTGATGAGTTCTTCCGGTCAAAGGTTGCACTTCTACTAAACTAAACTGACCATAACTTTTTACTTTTTTATAGTCTGTCTGTGCCTCTTTGCCGCCCTGGGTAGTAGCAAACTTCTGTCTGTTTTTCGGATGACGACCGATTGGTTTATTGACACTCCCAGAATCTTTATCCAGCTTACCTTCAACTAAACAAAGATAAACTTTCTTAACTACCCTTTCCTGAAACTGTTTTTTAAGGGCAGTCTCCGAGAGCTGATTCTTGGCTACGACCATGACACCTGATGTATCTTTGTCCAACCGATGGACAATCCCGATCCTTAAGTCTGAAGACGGAAGAGCTTTTAAATGATAAAGAATCGCGTTAACCAAAGTTCCTCCCGGGTGCCCAGCTGCCGGGTGGACCACCAAACCCGCAGGCTTGTTTATGACCAAACAATCTTGATCTTCGTAAATAATATCTAGAGGGATATTTTCTCCCACTACTCGGGTAGGTAGGTCACTAGGGATAATTCCTTTAATAACATCGTTTTTTGCTAGCCGATAGCTTGGCGTGACTTTTTTACTACTGACTGTAATCAGCCCTAAGTTTATTAACTTTTTTATCCTGGACCGAGAGACCCCAACATCAGATTGGCTAAGATACTTATCTAGTCTATCTTCACCATGAGCCTTTATTTCGAAACTACTGCTTTCCATCCTTGGATCTCGTTAGAAAGACCTTCACCTCATGTAAAACTTGATCCGGTGTCATTGCTGATTTAATTAGGTAACCACTCGCTCCTAAGCTAAAACCCTGTTTAATAATCGCGTCCTGCCCTAAGTTGGTCAGCAAAACTACAGGCCCATTGGGCACCTTAGGAGAGGTAGTTTTTAGCTCTGTCAGGATTTCGAGACCATCCTTTTTTGGAAGCATAATATCAAGAAGCACCAAGTCATAACCGCCATTTAACATTTTCGCCAAACCATCCTCGCCATCAGCACTAGTTTCTACTTCATAACCCTCATCGTTTAAGAGTTCCTGATAGAGCTCGCGCAGGAACTGGTCATCCTCAACTACTAATATTTTTCCTGAACTAGCCATAAATAAACCACCTCCGTCCCCCGATTTACGGGATAAAATCTAAAACTCACTAACAGATTTCAGATTTCGGATATTAATATTATGGTAGCTTAAAAGAAATAAAGAAGCAATGATACCTAGATCAGAGGCATTTACTTTTGAGAAAAAAAGCGGGATATAATCAATTACTCCCCCATAAACCAAACGATCCAGGGTATTTGAGAGCCCACCGCCAATAAACAATGAGGTGATTAGTAAACTCAAGGGGGTGATTTTCGATAAACACCACCTTAGGAGGATAACCGAACTCAGTAAATAAACAAAAATTGATAAATACCAAACTTCAGGCAAAATACCAAACATTAGCCCACTATTCAGCGTGTAACTAAAGAGGCCTTTTACAGCCAGATGTTTTAAAAAGTGGTCTGTGAAACCAAGGCAAACAGGGATAAGTACTGCCGCTAGTTGCTTTTTTCGCAATCCATACATAATTGGGCTGTAGGCATGACGCTCAATCTTTCCTCTGATATTTGGGTACCGCATTTAGTGCAAATACCGTAAGTCCCCTGATACACTCTTTCCAAAGCGTTATTTAGCTTACCCAATTGAGCAACTAACTCATTCTTGGCTGCCGTAATACGATCATGTCCTTCGTTTTCAGTAATATCATCATCTAAAGTTGAGGTCATATCCCTATCTTCAGTCAAGAAAGGGTCCTCAGATTGATAGTACTTTATCTGCTTTTCCAGATTTTCTTTTTCTCTGATTAGATTTTCCTTAATCTTTTCGATTTCCATATTTTCTCCTTAAGTTTGATAGTGTTTTTCCAAACCGGCTCAGCCAACGCTTAGATTTTTTACCCACATCGCTTTTTCTAGTATCCAGTAAGTTGCCAAAATCCCGTGCAATATCTCTGATAACTTCGCTTTTTCCAAGTACGCTCTTAAGCTCCTGAGCTCCCAAAACCGTCGATTTGTAGAACCAGTATAATCCAAGGAGGCCAATTATGGCAAGTACAGCCCCTCCCCAAAACCCTTCCTTCATGTTTAAAATCAGAGTCCGGTTATCCCTAAAAAGCTCAGTAAAAATCCTCGCCAAACCGCTCAAAAGCAGGAAAATATAAAACACACCACCGCTCTTACTTTTGGCGCGATAGTAACGCAGTAAATAGAGATATATAAAGAACATTAAAATCAATTCATATATGGGAGAGGGATGACGCCGCCCGATAATACCTGGGATATGGACAGCGAATGGTAAATTAGAAACAACGCCGTAGTCATCCCCATTTAAGAAACTTCCGATTTTCCCGATTATTATTCCCAAACTCAAAGCCAAAACGCCAAAATCGGCCACTTGAAGGAGGGGCCACTTGTTCTTTTTAGTAAACCACCAAAGTCCGACAAAGCCACCTATCAGCGCGCCATGTAATGACAGCCCACCCTCCCAAACCTTGAAGACGGACGAAAATCGGTCAGCGTAGTCCGACCAATTAGTAATAACCTGGTAAACTCTAGCCCCTAAAAACCCAAAAATAATAGTCGTCACTGACAAATCCAGAAGCTTTTCTTCGTTGTAACCTTGCTTTTGCCCTTCTCTCCAGAGAATAAAAGTGCCTGCCAAAAAGGCTAGCACCAAAAAAACTCCATAAGAACGGATTTGAATTGGACCTAAGTTAATTAAAATTGGCATCATATCTGTATTTAGGTTATGGGTTATAGTTTATAGGTAATAGGAAAAAGTCACTAAAACCTACAACCTACAACCTGTAACCTCTACCACCTACAACCTTTCCCCACCTCTCCAGATAGTGTCGGGCGCGGAGAAATCCCAAAAATAAGAGTACCACACCAAAACCTGCAATAACATTCCCTACCCCAGCCAGATCCGCCAGTCCCCCAGCAATTAAAATCGGAGTGAAGGAAACGCCATTTACCATAGTATTAACTACTCCATATATTCTTCCTCTCAAATCCTCCGGCGTCATCTTATGCAAAATTGTGGTCGCCGGCGCACTTACAAAACTCCCAAAGACGCCTAGAGTAAACATAGAAAGGATAGCCAGGACGGGAGCCATGAAGCCTAATCTGTGAGGAGCGAACGATGAAAAAAGCACCAGGATAATCCCAGAAACAATGAAACCTAAGTCAACCAAAAAATCCTCGCTCCAATCTCTCCCGAAAGTTGAAAGAATCACCCCGCCAATAATTATCCCTAACACCCCAGGTGCTACTAAGATAAGTCCAGCGTCTAGCACATCCATTTTTAGAACCTGACTAACGTACCCTGGCCCTAAAGCACTAAGAGTCATGATAAAAGCGTTTACTGAGGTAATCGCAAGCGCAGCTTTGCGGAGATTTTTGTTTTGCCAGATAAACTTAAGCGCCGTATACAACTCATGGAAAATAGTAACTACCCCTTTACCACCACTTTTACCCATGATATGGGGTATCTGAGTTGACAAAAATGTAGCTAATAAGAAGCAAATAAAGACTACTATCACCGCTCCGCTCGATCCCACCAACCTAACAACTGGACCGCTCAAAATAAAGCCCACAACCATCGAAACATTTATCGTCATTGTAAAGAGAGAGTTCGCGGATAAAAGATGGTTTTTAGGCACCACGCCTGGGATGGCACTCCCTTCAGCAGGCACAAAAAACTGTGTGACCAGACTAATAACGAAAATCAAAGGGAGTAGCGAAAAAGGACTTTTAAGAATAAAAATAAACAAGAGAATCAGCAAACTACGAATAAGATTGGTCGCAATCAGCGCTTTTTTGGTATCCCATCTATCAATGAGAACTCCAGCTATCGGTCCAAAAAAGATCGCAGGAAGTGTAAAACTTAAGACCAAGAGACTAACGGCACTGTTTGACTGGGTGCTCTCCCATACCTTTATTGTTAAAAGGTAATAGAGCATGTTTAAGGAGGTTTGGGTAAGGATCTGGGCAGACCACAAATAAAGGAAATTTCGATTCTGTAAGATGTTTAGAAGCATATCCTTAGATCAAATATGTATTTCAATCTAAATAGTTCAGTTTGTAGCGACTTCATTTATGAGACTCGAAATCGTTTTTAGACCCACACCTGTCGGGCCTTTTGCCATGTACGGCTTTTCGCTATTCAACCAAGCCGTGCCCCCAATATCAATATGAACCCAAGGAATCCCTGGCGCAACAAACTCCGAAAGAAACATCGCGCCAGCAATACTACCCGCCTGACGAGACGAGGGAACGTTGGCATAATCAGCTATGGAGCTCTTGAGAAGCTCTTTGTAAAGATCAAAACTAGGCAATTGCCACATTTTTTCACCCGCCTTATTGGCATGTTCAATTATTTTATTAAGCCACTCTTGGTTATTCCCCATCACCCCACTCACCTCATATCCTAGCGCCGAAATTACCGCTCCTGTTAGAGTGGCCAGATCGATCAGATGGGTTATTCCCATTTCTTGAGACCAAAGCAGAGCATCCGCTAGAACAACCCTACCCTCAGCATCGGTGTTAATAACTTCTATAGTCTTGCCGTTCATGGCTTTGACGACATCCCCAGGTCGGACTGATTTGCCCGAAGGTAAATTCTCGGTTATGGGCATAACACCAACAACGTCTATATTTGGCTTAGTCATCGCCACAAGACGCATCGCCGACAGCACTGTGGCTGCTCCAGCCATATCCATTTTCATTTCTTCCATCTTATCGGAAGGCTTGATACTTATCCCCCCAGAATCGAAAGTCACACCTTTACCAACCAAACCTAAAACGCTTTTTTTGGGAGATTTTGCTCCGTGATAGGCAAGTTTTACCATAAATGAAGGTTCATCGCTCCCGGAGGCGATTGCGCAAAAAGCGCCCATCCCTTTTTCTCTAGCCTGTTTTTCATCAAGAACTTCAATCTCCAAATCAAATTCAGTAGCTAAACTCTTAGCCTCTTCAACAACCCTCTGTGGGGTGAGAATGTTAGCCGGTTCGGCAACCAACCTCCTAGCCCAGTTTATGCACTCGCCCACTTGAACTCCGTTAGTAATTTCCGCTTCTACTTTTTCGCTAGTTGGTACATCCAAATTAAAAACTACATCACTTAAGTCTTTGACGTCCTCTTTTTTCGAAACATAAATCGCGGGGTCAAAAACTCCAGTCAAAAGACCTTCAACCATCAGAGACATTTCCCTTAGATCCGGTTTGGGAGTTGAAATACATAATCCCGCTTGAGTGATACCTTTTTTGGCAAGCGTTCGTCCTGCAAAAGCCGCTAATTTGGTTAACTTAGCGCTATCAAATTCACTACTTTTACCAGAGCCTAGCACCAAAACTTTTTTTGGAGTTATCTTGCCAAAGGTATAAATAAGGGTGCTTTCGAATAATTTAGCTTTTATTTCCCCATTTTTAAGGCCTTGAGAAATCACACTATCTAAAGCCTGGTCGATCTGAGCGACACGTGGAGATAGATTTTGGTCGCCTTCAAAAATGTTCAAGACCAAGGTATCTAGCTTTAATTGTTCGGGAGACAGAGTTGAAATAGAAAATTTCATGGGGTAAGTATAACAGCTTGGCCTTAAAACACGCAAACAAGAAAAGGGCAGTTAAAAACTACCCTTTAAGTACCCAATCTAGGAGCGAATTAAGCTTGTAGGCTAAAGGTAACGCGCTGAGTAGCAAGACAACCCAAGCAACGTATACTTCGTCTGGAATGTTACTAAGTTCTTCGCCCATCTCAGACTCAGATTTCATACTTACCACCTATCTACCGAGTCGTCGGTTGTCGACCAACTTAGAAACCCTTCACTGTCTGTAGATAAAAGTTTGACCTTTTGTAGAAAATTTATCATCCCTATCACTCCCCAAAGAATGAACCCAGCCATAGCCATCGCCCCGCTGATAAAAAGTAAAGCGGCGGCTACCCACCTATCGTTTCTGTCACTCACTTCTCTAACCCCTTTTCGAGGAGATTGTACTACTAGCTAGCTTTAAATTCAACACGAATCTATACAACCTAGGAGGTTAAACAGGTAGGTAACCTAGGAAATAGTCTATCTAACTACAAGAAGACCAAAAAGAAAAGGCTAGCGAAACTACAAGAGTCTCAACTAGCCTACTGATTTCCAAAGCCGACGGAGGCTAAGGAAGACAATGGAAGGGAGAGGAAACCTCCGTCGACCAAGTTGGGTTAGAATTTGCTCATAGTGGTATGGGCCACTCGGAGCAGCTGGCCGGCAAAACCAGCTTACTAGGTGAAACCCATTCACCCAGTCCAAATATCGTGGGAGTGACTAATTTTGGCCACTCAACCACAGTTAATCTCATACCGTTCTCTCCTACCCCATGGGGCAAGTGACTAACGAGAACGGCTCAACGCGAGTCAGGACTTCCGAACGAACCTTCGGAAACCTTTCTCGCTACAGCGCCCCCAGTACGTCCCATGGAACGTTGGGGGTAGCGAGGTCACACTTGGGCAACACCATAGCGCGACCAAATCAACCATACCACCGCAGTTTAACTTTTGTCAACTAACCCTCACACCTGGTGTGAGGTAGGTTCGCACATCTGGACAATAATAATGGGAAGTCGTAACTAAATTGTTACTTTAGAGATATCCTTTGGGGATTTAGTCAGAGTTTCGCAGCCTGATTTTGTCACAAGGACTAGGTCTTCAATTCGTATCCCACCCCAACCAGGAATATAGATCCCAGGCTCGACTGAGATAACATTTCCTTCCTGCAAGACGTCTGTGGATCGAAGTGAAACTGACGGAAGCTCGTGAACTTCAAGTCCAATCCCATGACTTAACCCATGACCGTAAGGCTTATACCCAGCCTTTTCAACTACCTCACGGGCAGCAGCGTCTACTTCTTTACTCTTTGCGCCAGGGTGAATACGCCTCATCGCAGACTCTTGGGCATCCCAAACTACTTGATAGACTTTTCGCTGATCAGCAGTCGGTTTACCCATAAAAACTACGCGTGAAATATCAGAACAATACCCATTCACGACTGCGCCAAAGTCAAGCTGAAGCATATCTTGTTTTTGCAGTTGTGCTTTTCCTGGGTGGTAATGAGGCATTGAAGAGTTTGCTCCAACGGCGACTATGAACGGATGCCAAGCAACACGCTCCGCGCCCTCTTCACGGATTAGTTTTTCGAGCAGCCAAGCTATTTCTATTTCAGTTTGTCCCGGTTTTATAGCAACCAAAAGTTTGGCAAACGCTCGGTCAGCGATATCAACACTTTTTTGAATTTGCGCTATCTCGTAAGGATCTTTGACGGATCGTACCTTCTCAATTACTCCCTGAGTACTCACCAAGTTAAGTTTGGCGGCTCGACTCCTGTCTCTGAGTTCTAACACCTGGCGATGAGTAATCTTGTGAGACTCGTAACCAACTCTTTCACCTTCGAACGACCGAGAATATGATTCCCAAAAACTATCAAATGGCGTGTCAATTTGGTTAACTTTTACAGGAGGAGATTGGTTCTGTGCAAGCTCTGTATACCGAGAGTCAACAAAAAGGGTAACGCCATCCTCACTCACCAGGACCCACCCAGTACTGCCAGTAAATCCAGTAAGATAGAGTCTATTGGCGGGGTCTTCAGTTAAGAAAAACTTCAGATTCTTCTTTTTCAGAGACTCTTTCAGTTTCCTGAGCCTCCCGGGATAATCCGGGAGCATATCTTGGTGATCGTTTAAGTTTTGTTTCATCTTCATCGTTTATAATAAGCGGATACTTTCTGGGTCTTCCTCGTGGTCGCTTTGGTTTGAGTTCGGCTGACGTGGCAGCCAGTAACTTACGGGGTCTCCCTCGCTCTCGTTTGATTATACCCAATACACGTAGTTCTTCCATCCCGACCATACGGCTTTCGCGACCTGAGCAATATGGACAGTACGGCCAATTGATTTGGCTCACTCGATTACAGGCAAGACAAACTTTCTTTAGGCTTTGGCTACAACTTGGACAAAAAATGTAATCCTTCTCCAGCACAAACCCACAGGTGGGACAAATCCCCTCGAGTGACTCCTTGATCAAAAGTTTTTCTTCAAGTCTTTTCTGTGCGGATTCGGCCAGAGTTAGGCGTGGTCTTAAGAACATGTAAAGAAACAAGCCAAAAATCCCACCGACCAAGACCAAAAAGGCAGCTGAGATATGAACAGCTCTGCTCCTTGATCTATCTTTGATGTCCACCCAAGTATAAAGAATCAAACCAAACCAAATAAGACCAAGGTAAGTCGAGACGATCATCCAAATATATGGGGCTTTAAATGCATTAACCACAAATTCCAAGCTCATAAATAACATTAATAACAGGTTGACTTTTACTTAACAAAAACATACAATCGCAACTATATGCTTTCGACCCCTCATCTGCTCGTTGGTGCCACTGTTGGTTCCCTAAGCGCAAATCCTTTATTAGCTTTTTTGGCAGGAATAGCTTCTCATTTTATCATGGACCTGATCCCTCATTGGGAATGGAAACCGTCAAATCCAATGTATGTCTTTCTTGCTTTCTTTGACTTTTTCTTTGGGGCAGCTCTTCTTTTCGTGCTTACAATTAACTCCTCAGATCCTTTTTTGGTCTGGGCAGGGGCGATGGGGGGAGTTTTTCCAGATATCCTTCAAGCTCCTTACTACCTACTACACCGTAAGGTAAAGGTCTTGGAACCATTAAGATCTTTTCACGGGAGTATTCAGCGCTACAAGGTTCCGATATATGCTGGAGTGCTTACGCAAATTGTGACTCTGATCATCACTTCTTGGTTCCTCACTCGTTAGGTGGTAGATTGTAGGTTTTAGGTTGTAGGAGAAAGTTGCTACAACCTACAAACTATAACCTACAACCTCTCATCTAGCCACACGCTCGATATAACTACCCTGACGAGTATCAACTTTGATAACGTCACCCTCGTGAATAAATAATGGTACACTTATTACCAGCCCATTTTCAAGTGTTGCGGGTTTAAGAACATTGGAAACGGAATTTCCCCTCTCTCCTGGACCAGTCTCAGTAACCTTAAACTCGATACTATTAGGAAGGTCAACACTTAAAGGCTGCTCATCCCAAGTGATCAAGCTTACTACCATGCCTTCTTTAAGGAATTTATCTACCCCGCCTAGCTGGTTTTTTGGGAGAGAAAATTGTTCATAAGTGCCCACATCCATAAAAGTAAAGTTTTCACCGTCAGCGTAAAGGTAGGAAACTTTTTTCTTTTCCACGTTAGCTTCCTCTACACGAGCGTTTGAAATGTAGGATTTTTCGATAATCGCGCCTGTTTTAAGGTTACGCGCTTTTAACTTCACGTTGGCACTTCCCCGACCCACTTTCACAAACTCATAATTCAAAACAATCCAAGGACTCTCATCTTCCTGGAACATCGTCCCGTTTCGTAAATCAGTAACTGAAATCATAAGTGCGAAAATTCTAACACCTCGAGAAATTTTTTGCAAAAACTCAGCCTATCCGCTAGTTATGGGGCTTTTGTCATGGTATAATTACTTTCTAAAACTGCGCCGCTGTGGTGGAACTGGCAGACACGCACGACTCAAAATCGTGTGCCTCACGGCATGTCGGTTCGACTCCGACCAGCGGCACCACCCCCTTATCGATTACACCCGCAACAAAATCTTTAGTTGACAGACGAAGCAAAAATCGCTAGACTAATAATCTGTGCTCAAATTTCTCAATCACTCGGAGCACCTAAGGGAGAGCTATGTACCAAGTGCATGCGCAGCCAGTCGCGTCCGTGACACCCCCAAAGACAGGTCATGGAAAGACTGATCAGACGTGCCCACTAGCATTTCAAACCCTCGAGATATATTCAGCACTTATGGAATTCGCGAAGGTTGGGGATCAGCGAACATTACGCGCGCTTTATCAGGCATGTCAAACACCAAGTCACAAAATAGAAGACACCTGCGCGGCCATTGCGGTAATGATGTCAGCCATTCCTTTTGATTATGTAGATCGTCGAGTTAAGGCAGACGCAGTTGAAGTAACTGGAAAGCTTTTGGAAGAAAGAGATCGGACCATTGTAGTAAGACCTTTAGAGACTCTCCAAGTCTAATCTAACCCTCGTTTGATACTTTCAACCGGGGGTTTCTTTTTGGCCTTCAGGCCAACCACGCGAAGCTCTCCGCGAAGTGTGGTAACCTTCAGGCCAACCACGCGAAGTCCAGCGCGGGCGAAGTGGGGTTTTTAACTAGTAGCTACTTTGACCGGAGCTGCGTGTTGACGATCGAGAGGGTAAAAGCGGCGGCGCTCCCCCTTGAATTTGAGATCAACTTCCCCAAGTGGTCCTGAGCGGTGTTTGGCAATGGTTAGCTTTATATCTTCACGCATCTCGGGATCTTCCCGGTGCAAGAACATAACTACATCAGCGTCTTGCTCAATCGCCCCTGACTCACGCAAATCTGAAAGCTGAGGAGCTTTATTACCTCCCCGGATTTCAATCGCACGTGATAGCTGAGATAAGGAAAGCACGGGAATCTTCAGTTCTCGAGCCAGGTTTTTCAAAGATTGAGAAATTTCACTGACTTCCTGTACCCTATTCTCGAGATTGCGAGGGCCTTTTACTAACTGTAAGTAATCAACAATCAACAAGTCCAATCCGTGTTCCATCTGCAATCGTCTGGCTTTGGTCCTCATTTCCATTATGGATATCCCTGGGGTGTCATCGATAAAAAGCGGTGCCTCCGCCAGCTCACCCATGGCATCAGACAAACGACTAAAATCATCTTCGGTAAGGTTCCCGGTTGTCAATTTCCAGGCATCAACATTGGCTTCACTGGCCAACATAAGGTCCACCAATTGTTCTTTAGACATTTCCAAGGAAAATATCCCCACCTTAACTCTTTCTTTGGTAGCAGCTTGTTGGGCTATGTTCATGGCTAAAGTCGTCTTACCCATCGACGGACGGGCGGCCAGAATAATCAAGGTTGAGTCCTGTAAACCAGAAAGAACTTTATCCAAATCCTTAAATCCGGTGGCAACCCCTCGCAAACCGCCTTTTTTCTGGTGCATTTCTTCGAGTCTGTCAAAGCTTTCCGCCAAGGCATCTTTGATAGGAATAAAATTACGCGTCACATGCTCTTGAGAAATCGCGAATAGTTCCCTTTCGGATTCATCCAGAAGATCCCGAACTTCTTTCCCCTCTTCAAAAGCCCATTCAGTAATCCGGGCAGCAGAGCTAATCAATCTTCTTTTGGTTGCTCTGTCTTTGACGATGTAAGCGTAATTTTCAACATGGGCGGACGTGGGAACGATATTGACCAAGGTTGTCAGGTATCCTGCCCCACCCACAAAATCATACTTATCTCGAATTTTTAGTTCGTCAGTCAGGGTAACCAGATCAATTGGTTGCCGCTTTTCATAAAGAGCGCTAATAGCACTATAAACTTCTGAGTGAATTGGTTTGTAAAAATGGTCGGGGTGTATAATGGGGGCAACCTTAACAACAGCGTCCTTGTCAATCAGGAGTGCTCCAAGAACGGCCTGCTCAGCCTCAACATTTTGAGGAGGTACTTTAGCTTCCATATAAACAAACCTCTTGTGGTGGAATCAGAACGTTAGCCATAAATCTAGTGTATCATGTTTAAAACGGCGCTCAAAGCACTTGGCAATTCAGTGATGTTGTCACTGCCACTAAAGTGACCCTTGTCATGTTCGATCAGAGGAGTTGTTTCGAGACGGGTTTGAAAAATGTCTGCATCAGTAAGCGGGACACATCCATCGTTATCAGAAAAAATAGTAGTAATTTGATTTGTATGTGTTTTTATTTTCTCCCAATTGATAGGGGTTGTAAGCCATGGGTGAGCGATCTTTTTGTCCTCTGGGGTTGGAACACACTCTGGAAGCAAATGTACCCACGGAGCAACAAGAACAACACCACCTACTTTTTTACCAGAGGGCAAACTTTCCAGGTACCGCAAAATCGTTTGGCAACCAATTGAGTGTCCAACGAAGTATGTTGTTTCGTTTATTTCTCCTACAAGTTTAGTAAGGAGCTGTACCCACGTCTCAATTTTGGGATGTTCGGTATCGGGCATGGAAGGATTATAAACTTCGCATCCTTTATCTTCGAGTTGACTTTTTAACCACGGAATCCAATCATCCTGAGGATACGCTCCCCAACCATGGACGATAAAAACTCTAGGATTCATACTATGATCGTTCAAGTACTACAACTTGGGATTCTTCGGGGAGTTTGTCTTTGGTAATAACAAGTTTGGAAACTGGGGTAACGGATTCTTTGGCCATTTCTTTGAGGAATTTATCAACCCCTTCTAGTTGGTATTTCAACCCTTCTACCTGGTAATGCATTGGAATCACTACCTTAGCCTCTAATTCAGCAGCTATTTTGGCCGCGGTGTGAGCTTCGATGGTATAAACCCCACCCACAGGTATGAGTAGGACATCCACGTTCCCAAACTCTTCCAGCTGCTCGGAGGAAAGATCATGGCCAATATCCCCGAGATGGGCAATATTTACATCATCTACTGTAATATTGTATATGGTATTTTTTCCCCGCTCCGCGCCACCTTTGTCGTCGTGAAATGTAGCCATGCCAACCACATTTACTCCCTTAACTTCATATTCACCCGGGCCTTGAATAAGGTAAGGTGAGCCTTCTATAGAAGAGGGATTATTGTGGTCAGAGTGACTATGACTAACTGTAATTAAATCTGCACTCAGTTTGGGGAGTTTTAAACCAGTTGAATTTGAATCAAACGGGTCTGTAATGACCGTAGCAAACTTTCCTTTTAACCGAAAACACGAGTGTCCAATCCAACTTATTTCCATACAGTTTATTGTATTGGAAAATGTATCCAGATTCAACCCACCAACTCGTAAGAAGCCGCACAACCCTCCATACACCTCGGGAGTTGTATATTTGGCATATATAAGGTGACACCCTCGCGAGGGTGTCACCTTTGGAAATTTGTAAACATTTGCTGCCTGGTATGCTACAATGTTTGCATGATTATCCCTCAAACACCCAAAGGATTTCGCGATTTCTTGCCCTCTACTTCCCTCAAACGAAAATTGGTCTTAGCAAAAATTGTTTCTGTATTTGAGCGATTTGGATTTGACCCTCTCGAAACTCCAGCGATTGAATTTGCTGAGACCCTTAAAGGTAAATATGGCGAAGACGAAAAACTTATTTTTGAATTCACCGACCGAGGAGACCGCCAAGTGGCTCTTCGATACGATCAGACCGTCCCGTTATCTCGAGTGGTTGCCCAATATCCTGAGTTACCCAAGCCATTTAAACGCTATCAAACGCAAAACGTCTGGCGGGCCGAAAATCCTCAAAAAGGCAGGTTTCGTGAATTCCTGCAAGTCGACTTTGATGTAGTGGGCTCAAGTTCAACACTTGTGGACAGCGAAATAGCCCAAATCATCTCTGCAGTTTTGAAAGAGCTCGGGTTTAAAAAATTCCGAATTTTACTAAATAGCCGTCCGCTTCTTAATGATCTCATGAAAAGTTCAGGTGTTGATGAAAACTTAGTCACAGGAGCAATCACTAGCATCGACAAACTGAAAAAAATCGGGATCGATGGGGTTATACAAGAAATGGTCGGCCGCGGAATACCAACTGAGGTGGCCAAAAAAGTTATCGAGTCATTTCAAAATGCCAAGCCCAATCAAGAAGTTCAGAGTGTTTTAGACACCCTAAAGGACTCGGGTGAAGATATGAGTTCGTTTGTGTTTGAGCCAACCCTTGCTCGTGGTCTCGCCTACTATACCGGCATTATTTACGAAGCCGAAGTTGAAGGATTTAGCGCGGGATCTGTCTGCGGTGGCGGGCGATATGATAAATTGATCGGACAATTCAGTGGCACAGACTACCCTGCCAACGGGGCTTCGTTTGGATTCGACCGAGTACTCGAAGCCATGGAAGAGCAAGGTTTGCTTCCCGAAGTAAAAACTACCACCAAAGTTCTGGTAACTATTTTTAGTAAAGACTTAGTCCAGAATTCGTTAAAAGTCGCTCAAGAATTAAAGGCCCAAGGCATCAACACCGAAGTATATCTTGATACTGACGCCAAACTAGAGAAACAACTTAAATACGCCGACGCAAAAGGTATTCCTTTTGCCATTATCCTTGGTCCTGAAGAAGCAGAAAAAGCTGTAGTAAACCTCAAAAACCTCTCCACTAAAGAGCAAACTCAAGTTCCCATTTCTGAAGTAATTACGAAACTTACCTAGAGTAGTTACTTACTTCTTTTTTCTGAGTTCAGAAGCAACTGTGGGGGTTGATTCAATCTTTTCTACTCTGTGATTTAAGAAAGTCATTTCCTGTCTGAATGCTCTTACTTCTCCCACAAGATTATCAATAATAGTCATTACCTGTCGAAACTGATCTTTGGTTGCCATTTTTTCTTCCAGAGTTCGCAAGTCTTCTTTTGTAGCGAACACCTTAGTAAGTTTTTTGATATCTTCTACTGATAACATGGTTTTAATTTAACAGAAAATCCCTTATGCAACAATACGATTTTCTAGTACAATAACTACATGCCTGTCTACCTAACACCAGAGCGACTTGGTATCATTGCCATCACCATTGCCTGGATTATTTGGGGAGCACATCCTATCGCCGCCAAATTTGGAATTGAAACAATTCCAATTTATAGTTTGATTTTCTATCGATTATTTTTCGCTACGCTAATCATCCTTCCACTAACCATTAATCAGCTCCGTACGATCAGATTTACACCTTCTCTACTCAAGCAACTTCTTATCGCTAGTCTGCTGGGAATAGTACTCAACATTATATTTTTCTTCATCGGGCTTGAGCACACTCAAGCAATTGACGCAGCACTCATTATGGCCACCATACCTCTTATTACTCTTCTTAGCGCAAGAGTTTTTCTGAAGGAAAAAATAACTCCACCAGAAGTAATAGGCGCACTTGTGGGTCTCATGGGCACCGGCCTTATTTTTTTCAAGCCATTCCTCGAGGAAGACCAACACACAGCTGAGCGCTTCCTAGGTAACATATTTATTGCGCTAGCGGTGGTTACCTGGGTAGCCTTCACAATATATACGAAACGAATCGAAAAGGAAATCAACCCGAGCGTTATTACCACTTCGGTCATTTGGATAGGGATGGTCATGCTCTTCCCACTAATGATTTGGGACATGTATCGCTATCCCAACTGGATTCACGACATCAAACCAATTTCTCTTTACAGCATGATCTATATGACTCTCGGATCAACTATCGGCGCTTATTTCTTGTATGAATGGGGTTTGAAATACGTCAAAGCAGGTCTGGCAGGGATTTTGAGCAATATTTCAGTAGTTATTACTTTATTTCTAGGAAGCCTTGTTTTAGGAGAAAAAATCACCACCCTTACCCTTGCAGGAGCTGTTTTACTCGTAGCAGGAGTTATCGCTGCTGGTCTTAAAGGCTCTAGACACATTACCCACCAACATCACCATAGACACAAAGTTTAGAAATTAGAAAAAAGAAAGACTCCGTTAAAAAAACGAAGCCTCTATAAAGTCCGATGGTTCTGGATACCTACAACCATTCCCATATCCACCGAGAAAGCACTGTGCTCAAAAATGTTGACGGGTAGTCCAAAGTCTTCCCACTCCATCGGAAGGTTCGGATCTACCTCGACCTCCAAAGTTACTACTAATACCGATCCGACAGAACCTCTTGAAGTGGTAAATAGCTCATCAGAAAACCGAATAGTAAAGTATGTGCAACCCCCCACACCAAAATCTTTGATGGATGCAAACAAGGAGTTAAAGTACATTTTTAGATCTTCTATTTTCGATTTAGGATCGACCGCACGTAAGCCAACTCTGACACTCAGTGTAAGAGTCGACAAATCCCTGCTTCCTTCAGTAGTTCCTGTTAGCGTAAAGGCAGTGTGCCCACTCGCAGCTTCAGGGGATAGTACTCTCCTTGAACCGTAAAACAGCCGAAGTACCTCTGAAAAGGTAAGCGGTTCTTTAGGCGGGACTAGTAGCCTCACTGGATACCCCTTTCTCGATGGCTATTATACACTATGGGATCATAAAAGTCAGCATATCCTCGTATATTGTGCAAATCAAAGCTGTATGGTACAATCACATGCGTGAAAACAGACATTCACCCAACTTATTTTGAAGAGGCGAAAGTCACCTGCGCATGCGGGAACGTATTTACCGTAGGCGCCACTCTGGCATCTTTTCATGTCGACCTATGTAACAAGTGTCATCCCTTCTATACAGGTGAGCAACGGTTTGTGGATACTGAAGGCCGCGTTGAGAAATTCCGCCGACTTCAAGCCCAAAAAGTAACACCCAAGAAGAAAAAAGACGAAATTAAAGCTCCAGAACAGCCAAGAACTCTGAAGGAAATGCTAGAAAGCTTAGGCTAAGCTCTATGGTCGAAAAACTCGACTCCCTACTTTCCCGGTACGAGGAAATTAATAACATTCTCGCCAGCCAAGAGGTTACGAGTGATACTCAGAAACTCGCGGCTCTTTCCAAAGAACTTTCCGAAATTACTCCCACTGTGACAAAGTATAAAGAGTATCTAGAGTTAAATTCGCAACTCTCCGAACTTCAGCAACTAGTTACCGCCCCTGAAGTAGACTCTGAATTTAGGTCCCTTGCTGAAACCGAAATTGAAGACCTGACGAGTAAAAAATCACTGGTTGAAAAAGAACTTATATCTTCCCTCTCTCCAACTAACAAATTTGCCAATAAAAACGTGATCATGGAAATAAGGGCAGCTGCGGGTGGGGATGAATCTGGTCTCTTCGCTTCTGAGCTGTATCGAATGTATCTTCGTTTTGCTCAAAACAAGGGTTGGTCTACCCAACAACTTTCTCTTAACGAAGGCGGGATCGGAAATATTAAGGAAGTGGTCTTCAGTATCAAAGGTCCTGGCGCTTATGGCTTTTTCAAGTACGAGTCAGGAGTACACAGAGTCCAACGTGTTCCATTGACCGAAAGTTCAGGCCGAATCCACACCTCTACGGCAACAGTCGCTGTCCTACCAGAACTAGAAGAACTCGATTTTAAGATCGACCCTAAGGATGTTAAAATGGACACTTACCGATCCGGCGGAGCCGGTGGCCAGAACGTTAACAAGGTGGAAACAGCGGTGCGGCTTACCCATGTCCCCTCTGGAACCGTTGTAGCTTGCCAATCCGAGCGATCTCAACTTCAAAACAGAGAAAGGGCTTTTGATATTTTAAGAGCCAAACTTTTTGAAGCCGAGCAGGAAAAACGAGCTCAAGAAGTAGGAGCAAATCGTAAAGAACAAGTCGGTTTGGGCGATCGAAGTGAAAAAATCAGAACTTACAATTTCCCCCAGGACCGAGTAACTGATCATCGAATAAACAAGTCTTTTTACAACCTTTCCTCCATTATGGAAGGCAATATTGACGGAATTCTTAGCTCTTTATCTGAAACTGATCTTGCCCGGAAAACTTTGGGCGACATTTGAAAATTAAAGAAATTTTACAAAACTCTCCTCTGCCCCAAGCCGAAATACAAATACTACTTTCCCACGTCTTAGAAAAAGACCGCTCTTTTCTATTCGCCAACCCAGATCAAAATCTGGCTCCTGAAATCATCAATCGGTTAAATAAACTCTTATCCAGACGAGCTAAAAATGAACCTATTCAATATATTCTTAAGTCAGCAAAATTTTATGGCTTAGATTTTTATGTTGACAAGAGAGTGCTTATCCCCCGACCCGAGACGGAAGAGTTAGTCTCAGAAGCAATAAAACATTTTCTCCAGAAACCCTCTCGGGACCATGGCAAGGGCTTTAATCCTTTTCCAGATACTTACCGCATCATTGATGTCGGAACTGGTTCTGGCAATATCGCTATTTCTCTAGCTAAAAGCTTACCTAAGGAAGTGGAAATTGTCGCTATCGATATCTCCCCAAGCGCTCTTGAGGTGGCATCTTATAACGCCAGGGTTCATGGGGTAGGAGAAAGAATCAACCTTATTCAAGGTAATCTCCTCCACCCACTACGAAAAAATGGGTCTAAAGCTAGTGCAAATCTGATTGTGTCTAATCTGCCTTATATCAGCGAGCATTTTTACTTAGCTCTAGAGGCCGACATCAAAGATCACGAACCTAAGCTCGCGCTTGTCGGTGGACCAACTGGCCTTGAGCTATACCACAGATTATTCCTTGAAGCAAAAGACGTTTTAAAGCCAGGTGGGAAAATTATTTACGAGCTTGACGGTCGCATTAAGTCACACACGCCTAGGTTTACTTAAACGGTTACTTATTCTCCTCAGGAGTTTGCTCAAGAGTTGCTTTTACCTTGATGCTTTCAGTGTCACGCCAGATTTCTATATCAATAGTATCGCCAATTTTTTTCTTAGCGATAGCGCTGCTAAGAGGGTTATCCAGAGATATCGTCTTACCATCAACTTTGGTAATAATATCTCGGACTCTTATCCCCGATTTTTCGGCTGGAGATCCTGGAACAACGGCTCTAATTAGGGCGCCCGAAGGAATTTTGGTATTCCCCTGAATCAGCTGATGGCTAACTCCCAAATAAGGTCTTAGTATCCTACCGTATTCCTGGTAGCCTTGATAAATAGTCTTAGCGGTATTTATGGGAATCGCAAAACCAATATTTTGTGCTCCAACGGTAGTCGCTACATTAATCCCAATCACTTCTCCTTCAATATTAAGCAGTGGTCCCCCCGAGTTCCCTGGGTTAAGCGCTGCGTCTGTCTGGATCACATCCTCGAGTGTCTCGCTTTGACCAAAAAGACCATTACCAGCGGTCACTGTGCGACCTATTTGACTAATCACACCTTTAGTTACCGAGTTGTCAAATTTGCCTAAGGCATTGCCAATAGCTATCACTGTCTGACCAACTTTGAGCTTGGTAGAATCTCCAAGTTTTGCAACTGGTAGATCAGTGGCGTCAATCCGAAGAATTGCCACGTCATTCACTGGATCACGATCCACTCTGGTCACAGGGTAGGACTTCTTATCCCGTGTCACAACTGTATATTCAGTGGACTCATTACTAACCACATGGGCATTGGTCATTACCACCCCATTCTTATCGATAATAAATCCCGTCCCAATCCCTTGATCTTCCTCAACAATACCTGTCTCAGGATCAAACCCAACCTCTTTAGTTACCACGGAAACCACAGCTGGAGAAACATCCTCGACTACCTTGGTAACCGAATTTTCCTCGTCCACTACTACAATTTTGGCATTGTCAGACATATCGCTAGGTTTGGTCACCTGGTTAAAAGGGATTTTTAATCCTATTTGAGAGGCCCACCCGGGAAAACTGGTTGCCAGAAAACTACCACCAACAGTACCGATAAAAAGGGTAAATCCAGCAATAAGCACCAAATTTTGAAGAGAAAATTTTTTATCTTGCATTGTCACTCCTCGTCATTACTTCCCACTCTTTTTTATTATACTAAAATACTTCAAGTGCCTTTATTATATAAAGATCCTTGGTTAGATCAGATATAATACCCTCTCCTTCTTTGGGAGCGGGCAAAGTGATTTCGATATCAGGGGTAAGACCCTTGTTGTCATTTATCCATGTTCCATTGGGAGTCAGCCAACGTGAGCTTGTAATATGCACCCCACCTTTGTTATCAAATTCTTCGACTTCCTGAACTGTACCCTTACCAAAAGTCTTTTCCCCAATTACCTTGGCTCGGTTGTTGTCCTTCATCGAGCCGGCAAATATCTCCGAGGCCGAGGCAGAGCCTTTGTTTACTAAAACTATTAGGGGCGTCTTGGTAAGCCTACCGCCAGGTAAAACCGGATAGTCTTGCTTCCGGCCATCGTACCACTCTTGCTTGGCAGCCAAACCACTTCCCACAAACTCCGAAACTATTCTAATGGCTGTATCAAACCTCCCACCAGGGTTGTTTCGAAGATCCAGAATAACTTTATTGTAACCAGCATTTTTTATTTCATCAACAATCTTAGCCCACTCTGAACGGGTATTATCACCGAATTGGGTGATTTTGACGTAAGCGGTATTTTCTGGAAGACTCTTTAGTGACACTGTTTTGACAATAATTTCTTCTCTCACAAGATTAATTTCGTAAGGTTCTTCGCTACCATCAGACAATAAGGTTAGCTTGATAGAGGTACCCGCATTGCCTCTGATCAAAGTAACTGCTTCCGGCAAGGTGATCTCAGCGGCGTTTTTATCTCCAATTTTAAGTATCTGGTCGTTAGGCTTTACACCGGCTCTTTGTGCAGGAGTCTCATCCAAAGGAGCAATAACTACCATTCTTTGATCTTGGTAACCAAGCTGAATACCTACCCCGGAATACTTACCAGAAATATTTTCATTAAAGTTCTCGTTCTGCTCAGGCGTAAGATATACTGTGTATGGGTCCCCAATAGCACTGACCATTCCGGCTATTGCCCCATCAATCATTTTCTTAGGATCGATTTTGGCCTTGTCAAAATACTTCTCGTTCATAAGATCCCAGACTTTCCAAAACAAGGAAAGATCTGGTCTAGAAGTTTGGGTATTAAGGACCTCTCCAACGACTGGAACAGATTTGGATAGAGGTAAGGAAACATTTTGGCCGACAAATATTCCTAGGGAAAAAATGACAACTAATAAGACAGTTTTTTGAATATTAGACATATTTATAAACGCTGTTACCAGTGAAAAGCAAAAACTGGTTTATACCTTTGGGGCAAACTGCATTAGAGCCAGTTGTCTCGCTCTTTTAATAGCCACCGCAAGACGTCTTTGATGAATAGCGCAAACGCCACTCCTCAGTCTCGGGACTATTTTCCCGCGTTCGGTGACAAATTTACGCATCAAAGCGACTTCTTTATAATCAGGTACTGTTTTTTCAGCACAATAATAGCATGGTCGTCTTCTCATATAATTATTCTAGAAAGGGATATCATCGATATCAATCTTATCCTCTGGTTCATCTTTTTTCGGTTCTTTGGGAGTCTCTGCTGGGCTTGCTTCACTAACTGCTGAAGCTGCACCTGTAACTTCGGCTGCAGCGGGTTCTTTATTGCCCACTGCTTCTGTTGTAGTTGGGGACACCGCAGCGGGTGCAACTGGTGCGCTCTCTGAGGCACCCTCAGTACGCCTAGGGTCGAGAATCATCATATCCTCAGCCACGATTTCGGTAGCTTGTCTTTTATCACCTTCAGGAGTTTCCCAGCTTCTGGTTTGAAGTCTTCCTTCGATATAAATTTTTCGTCCCTTAGTCAACAACTGTGAACATAGTTCAGCCAGTTTATTCCAAGCGACAATCCGATGGAACTCAGCTTCCTCTTTTCTTTCTGTAGAATCCGACGGAAGCCAGCTTCGGTTGGTCGCTAAACCAAAAGAACACACTGCACTGCCCTGAGGAGTATACCTAAGTTCTGGATCCCGAGTCAAATTACCAATTAACATTACCTTATTCAAAGACCGCGTCGACATATACCCTCCTAGGCTGCAGATCTCACAATCAAGTATCTAAGTAGTTTCTTTTCAACCCTTAACTTAGTAGTCAATTTTTTGACAAAATCTGCTTCGCTAGATTTAAGTTTCAGGTGCAAATACTGGCCAGCCACGTTTTTCTTGATAGCGTAAGCCAATTGCTTACGGCCCCAGTCAACATTGTTTTCAACAGTGCCGCTAGTACCAATGTAACCTTTTAAATCTTCATTTAGTTCTTCCCTGGCTTTATCATCAAGCTTAGGGTCGACCAATACAGTCAGTTCGTAGTTATTCATAAGTTGCTCATTAATCTAATGAACGGATTATATTCGTAAAGAATAACGAGTACAACGAGTATATTCGCTATTAGCTTGCGAATACAGGCCGTTCTTCAATCTAATGAACGGATTATACAAGATTCGGCTTAATCAAGCAAGACTCACGAAAAACAACCATTTAATTTGACTCATCAGTAAAAACTAGGTGTTTACTCGGAACTCAACTACGTCCCCATCTTTCATGATGTAGTCCTTACCTTCGAGACGAAGTTTTCCCGACTCCTTTGCTTTGGCATAGCTCGCCGCAGAAATAAGATCTGTAAAAGTCACCACTTCCGCTCGGATAAACCCTTTTTCAAAATCCGTGTGAATGACTCCTGCTGCTTGCGGAGCCTTAGTCCCTTGGGGAATAGTCCAGGCGCGGACTTCTTTGGGTCCCGCGGTGAGAAATGAGAGCAGACCGAGAACCGCGTATGCTTTTTGAATCAGCCGCTCAAGTCCGGTTTTTTCTATTCCCATCTCTTGCAAATATTGCTTTCGCTCTTCATCTGTTAGATCAGCCAACTCTTCTTCAAGCTTGGCACTGATTACGATTGAATTTCGAATTTCGAATTTCGATTTTTGGGAATTATCTTTTCCCACATTCAATATTCCAGATTCTATATTCAACCTCTCGGCATAATCACCCTCAGAAACATTATAAACATACAAAACCGGCTTCAGTGAAAGTAAAGGCAGCTTGGCATACCAAGTTGCTAACCTTTCATCTGAGAATTTCGTAATATTTGAGCTTACACCTTTCAGGTGCGAGTTAAGATTTTCTTTAAGTTGAATCAAGACTTGAAGCTTTTGTTTTTCAACCAGGTCTTTAGCAAATTTAGCATCCTTCTCTTGGGCAGAGATCAATTTTTCCAGGGTTTGTAGATCTGAGAGCGCCAGTTCGGTTTCGACAATCCCTTTGTCAGAACTTGGGTCAATACTCCCTGCCCGGACTACGTCAGAGTCGCTAAAATCCCGCAAAACATGGATAATCGCATCGACTTCGCGGATGTGGGACAAAAACTGGTTCCCGAGTCCTTCGCCTTGGCTTGCCCCTTTGACTAGTCCTGCAATATCCACAAATTCCACTACCGCCGGAACTAAAGGTGGTAACAAAGCCATTTTCTCTTCCTGTTTCACTAACTCCGCAAGTTTTCCGAGGCGTTCATCTGGCACTTCCACTACACCGGTATTAGGCTCAATTGTCGCAAATGGATAATTCGCGCTCAGAGCGACGCGTTTTTTTAGCAGAGCGTTAAATAAAGTCGACTTCCCGACATTGGGAAGTCCCACAATTCCTACTTGTAACATAGTTCGGATTATATTCGCTATTATCCTGCGAATACAAGACGCTCATTAATCCGTCAAGCGGATTATATCACTTTGCGAACAGTTAGCCTTGAATTTTACTTCTACTTATGGTAAAATACTCATATCACGATGACCAAGCTAAGCAGCCTAAGGTTTCGACCGATCGCTGATCTTGGTCTTATTTTTTTCTAAAGAATTTCTTAACAAATCAACTCTGACAATATAACTATTGTATTTATGCAACAAGCCTGAGTAATGCTTATTAGGAGCAAGTACACGAAGTAACTT
The DNA here is from genome assembly GCA_001816835.1 of Candidatus Woykebacteria bacterium RIFCSPLOWO2_01_FULL_43_14. Lineage (GTDB taxonomy): Bacteria > Patescibacteriota > Microgenomatia > Woykebacterales > 2-01-FULL-43-14 > 2-01-FULL-43-14. Next base: position 63,399 of record MHDB01000020.1, read on the forward strand.
GTTCTTTTCCTCTAGGAGCTCAACTAGACAATAAAAATCTCCGTCTCCAGAGACAATTACTACTTTTTGGTAATTTTTGTATTGGATCATGGCATGAAGCACTAATTCAGCATCAACATTCCCTTTGATGATAGTTTTAGTCTTTTCGCGATGATACAGCGTTGGTTTGAAGATAAGAATATAACCACTCTCTTGCAAAAAAGCGTATAAAGATTCGTTCCCTGCCACTTGACCAATAAACAGATATGCTTTGACCACGCCGTATTTGTTTCGCAGATATTGCCTAAATTTACGCCAGTCAAGTTTCCAACCTAACGACTGTATCCCTAAGTTTAAATTTTGGCTGTCAATAAAAGCATATGTCTTCACTAGACAAATTATTGCATATAAAAATGGTTTGAATTATATACCTTGCTGGAGTGGAATTCGACTACGGTAGCTTTTTAAAACTCTCGTAACTTATCTCTGCCTTTGTAAAAGCCGCTGCAGATCTCTGGGAACTGACCATTATACGTACTACCGACTTTATCCCAGATAGCATTAATTCTCGAGTGCGAGTCCTCATCAAAATAAGTCAGAGGACAAAGGCGGTCTGTCACAAAACTATCATAATCAAATTCCCAATGGGTGCTGTACTGTAACCTATCTTGCTGTCTATACTCTCCACCCCTTCCAATAACTTCTCCTTTTTTAATCATCACTCCTACTTTTATATTATCTGCAGGTTTAATCTCGTCATACCGAATGGCATAAATCCCATTTACTACCTCCACATCATATATTTTTTCTGTTTCCCCAAAGCCCCCTGGAGGATGTTCTTCTATTTTAGTGACTTTTCCGGAAGCAACAGCAATAAGCGGGGCAGGATGATTCCAGGCAAAATCCAACCCTGGGTGTCCCCTTGGTGGTTTATGGTGATCTGTTTCTCCCATAGGATTAATAAACAAAAGATCATCATTTTCCTGGGCAAAGGGCAAAGAAATAGTAATTCTTTCATGAGGTACAAATGGGAGGAATCTAATAAAAAACTTCCAGGCAAAAAATAACACCAAAGCTAGTAGTATTAGCCCAACAATTTTAACAAGCCGCTTCATTGTGTTTACTGTACCACTTTAAGGCGCTATACTAAACACAATGCCTAAGATAATCATTGTCATTATTTTAATAGCTGTCGGTATCTTTATTTTTGGCATAGTCTTAAAAGGTGGC
>MHDB01000021.1 GCA_001816835.1 Candidatus Woykebacteria bacterium RIFCSPLOWO2_01_FULL_43_14
ATCTCGCGTACGTTCCCATCTTTATCCTCAAATTCGTTAGCGCCAGTCAAGCGCTGGTATTGAAGTAGGTAATCGGAAAGAGATTGCTGAATGTCTTTGACCTCTTCTCGAGAGGATTTTAATTTTTCGGCTAACTCTAAAGCAAGTGGCTGTTTTAAAAGTTGTGATTTGGTCTGGTTTTTGCTTTTGCCGGCTTCCTTGGCCTTTTCGGTTTGCTCATGGTAGGTGAGGTCGTTAATGAGCATGTCTTCGAGCTGCTCACGACTTTCTCTCAACTGGTCACGCAATTCCTGGAGACGGGATAGGTAGTTTTTGATAAGGCCGTCAAGATTAATAAGATCCTGAGCTTCTTTTGAGTAATCTGAAGGTTGAGCTGAAGAATTATTTTCCATAGGAATCAACTATACAGAAATAATGTGAAAATTTACAAGACTTGACACAAATATTTGCATGATGTGATATACTATGAGCCTGAAAGGGAGGGTGCATGTACATCAAGAGCGATGAAATGGTAATTGCTTTAGAGCCAGGAGAAGACGTCCGTACGGTGCTTAGAGTTTTTGCTGACGAAATATTCAAAGCCTCACCTAAGTTCAACGAATATGCTACAGATTTTGACCCAAGCCTGGTGATGACTGAGGAATTTGCGGATTCTTTTATTCACGAATATAACGGTATGCTTCGTTTGAATATGGATAATGGTCATGGACGTTCATATAAGGTCGGCATTAAACAGACAGCACAAGGCTTAGTTTGGGGCTACACAAGTCAATACGTGGAGCGTCACCCTCACGATACTGCATACCAACTGTTCAGTAGGGTGCAAAGCAGACTACATCAACAGAAAACCGAGCTTCCTAAGCAACAGCCACAGCCCATGCCGTTACCAAGCGGTTTAAGAAGGATTCTTGTTCAAAGAGCCGGCTGGCACAGAGTATCGGGTGCGATTTTCCGAACTGATACTGTGAATCAGCCTGCAAGCGTGTTCAATTTTGCATCGATAGAAGAAGCTAGAAAGGATGATAGATTCCGTCTCGGTGTACCAACAGTTGTAGACAGCAGAGAGGCGTTTATGAAGTTTCTTAGAGAAGTCGGATTCCCGATAAGGTTCCCGTGGGAATTTGACTCAGTGCTTACCCAATAACCCTGGCTTTTTTGAGTCGGGGTTTCTTTATGCAAAAAAATGGTCGGGGAAAGAGGATTCGAACCTCCGGCCTCGCGGTCCCAAACCGCGCGCTCTAGCCAACTGAGCTATTCCCCGGCACTTAGGACCTTGAAAGTCCTACATCTAAAAGGGGACGTGTCCCCTTTTAGTATTTTCCCCTCTTTTGTTTATCCATTTTCCAAACTAATACTCACGTATCGAACACTACCTTAATGGATTTACAAGGCTGAGGGAAATACCTATAGAATTAGGATATTTTACTATATTGAGCTCAGGATAGCAAAATAAGATTTTAAATTCGTATTTGTTTGTGAGAAGTTGCAACACTCGGTAGATTGTGGGCTATGGTTTGCCGGCGCATATTGTTACAGTCTCAACAGTGCCTGGTAGCGTAGGTAGCTCTTTAAGCTTTGTAAGATCAACCCATGCTATTTTCTCAATTCTATGATCCAATGGGAATTCAGATTCGCCAATGTATTCACACTCAAAGGCAAAGACGTTTACATGATTCTGGCCCCATTCGTAATCCCAGACTGATGATCTCGCGTAGTTGATAACTTTCTTGGCTCTCACTTTGATACCGGTTTCTTCCAGAAACTCTCTTTCTATAGCCTGTGTCGGTGTTTCACCGAATTCGATCTTCCCGCCTGGTAATTCCCACTTTAAGTGGGCATCGGGACATTCTGGTTCGTTGCGTTGATCTAGTAAAACTTTCTGATCTTTTATAAGACATCCTAGGACAATGGTAATTTGTTTCTTTAGATTTTCCATAAACCAACAATAGCAACTTACAAGAATACTGTCTAGGAGCTTTTGACAAGACTCCTGTCGTTTGTCAACGTGGTATTGACAATCTAAACTGTTGCTGAGTTAATAAAAACAATGATTAGACTGCTCACACTTGTTTTTCTTTGCCTCACTTTTTTATTGTCCTTTTCCTCGGTTGAAGCAGTATTGATACCCAGCAGTGAGTATTACGATTGGGGTGGGTGGTATAAAAAGCCAAGTGCGAACGTTTCACTATCAGCTGACGTATCTACGCCTCGTGGACTACTTCCCGACAGCCCCTTTTATTTCTTTAAAACTTTAGCCGAGAGATTTGACCTGCTCTTAACTTTCAATAACAAAAATAAATCCGAAAAACTTATTAGGTTAGCTGAGGAAAGACTTTCGGAGGCTAAGTATCTGCTTGAGAGCAAAAAATACGGTAAACTACCTGCTACATTAGAAAACTATAGTCGCGAGCTTATTACTGCCAAAGATAGCGTTTCCAGTTCTCAAGAGCAGGATTTTATGGAGCTAAGTTCTCAGCTTGAGCAAACGTCTGCCAAGCACTCGCTTGTTTTGGAAAAACTGGATTTGGTCGTTCCTGAGGAAAATCGGGCGTCAATAAAAGACTCGCTTAGTGTTTCTAGGGAGATAATGGATGTGTCGTCCGACCTTCTTGGTAAAAGTCCCCTTTCAGAAGAATTGAAACAAAGACTAGAGTCATTGGAGTCTTTGGGGATACTTCCAACCAAAGAATTTGAAAGTATCCGTTCCCTGCCCACTCGACGGGACGTACGGGACAGGCTTACGATTTTAGTAGGCCAAAATATCCTCCCGATTTCGGACATAAAAAAGGTTGATCAGGCTCAGATAGACTTATTTCCTAATGATTTCCTGAGAGTCCTAGAAGTTAGAAAAATTTATGAGTATGTTAAGCTACAAAATGAACAACCTGATACTGAGACCTTTAGAAAAATTGAGGACTATGCTAAAAGCTTTAAGGCAGGATATTTCGTACCAGTGGAGCTAAAAAAGTGGTGGATTCCGGTAACTAGATTACGAGAACTAAAATCTACCCTGCGACCGGATCTTGTAGCCGGCAGCTTATTCGTTAAAGATACTGATGAATATAACAGACTTCAATTAATCCTCGATAGTTTTAAACCAGATGAGCAGCAGCTCAAAGAGGTTGACCAGTGGGTAGCCCAGAATCCAGGAGGGGTACCTCCGGAGCACATTCAGAGAATCATAGCCTTGGCTTTAAACTTAGGTACCACCATTGAATGGAAACCGCCTGGAGAAGTACTGAGTCAGGTCAATCTTGGATACCCACTAGTTGACAAAGAGGAGTGATCTGTGATCAAAACTATTCCGAAGCAGATGGCTGTGAGTACAAACCTTAATCTCAAGTGTCTCATATTTGCTCTTTTGAGTGTGTTCGATTAATATTAAGTAGTGATCGAACCGATATATTTTATCTGGCAAGAAGTACTTTATCGTCCTATTTACAACCTTTTTATTTTTGTTTACAACTTCACTCCCGGTCCCAATGTAGGCTGGGCGGTAATTTCCTTGGCAATACTCATCAGGGTTCTTTTTCTGAATTCTACTTTCCGTGGTTTTAGGACTGACGCAGTGATTGAGGACATCGAACCCTATTTAGAGAAAATCGAAGAAGAGGAAAAACATGATCCCAAAGAAAAAAGACGTCGGATAACCGAGCTTCTGAAAGGTAAGGATATTAATCTCTACCACGAATTTTACGTTATCTTTGCTCAAGTGGTATTTTTGATAGTTCTTTACAGCGTTTTCCAGTATGGTTTTAGTAAAGAAGGCATGCGCGAGCTTTATTCCTGGGTTAAGGTTCCCTCCTCGATTCATAGTAACTTCTTTGGTTTTGATCTTGCTCACCCCAACGCGCTACTTAGTCTAGTCGCCTCTCTCACCTTGTTTATCCAATTGGTTTGGGAATACAATTCAAAGCTAAATATAGTCAGAATCAGATTTAGCGAAAAGTGGTTTCCCTTGCTTTTAGCCATTTTTACTTATATACTTTTAGTTATTCTGCCGAGCGCCAAGGCTTTATTTATCCTAGTCTCGGTGTTGTTTAGTATTTTATTAAAAGTAATTATTGTGGTTTCCAAAGCAACAGGATCCCAAAACCAATCTTTGCCGGAAGTAAAAAGTGTTTGATAAATTAGTCGTATCATTTTTAGTTGATGAAGTTGTGGGTGGTTTCTTTGTGTCCGTCCCACCTGGTCATGTCGCAGCAGTTTATGACTGGGGTCGGGGGGTCCTGAAAAAAACGTGGGGTCCTGGTCTTCACTTCAAACTCCCGTTTTGGCAAACCGCCAAACTTTTCAATGCCCAGACCCTTGAATACACCATTAGGCAAGGATTTAATGTGGATATCAATAGGGAAGCTTTGGGTGATGAGCCTATTCACGCCGTGACATCGGATAACGTCAATATTATGCTTACGGGAACTATTCTTTTCCGAGTTAATAGGGAACGAGTGGTGGATCTGTGGGAAAACATCGGAGATGACTTTGTGTCAAAGATCGTGCGTCCAATTTCTCGAAGTATTAGTCGGACAGTCATGGCCGGGTTCACTTCTGGTGACCTATCAATTTCTCAGTCAATTTTGGAGCAGCGTATGAAAGAAAGACTTCAAGCTGAGATAGAACCCAAGGGCTTGGTCGTTGAAGGCATTCACCTTTCTGATATTACCCCAATTAGATAAAGAAAAAGCCGATCTAAAAAGACCAGCTTTTGGGAATTTTTAAGATAATAAACTGCGCAAGCGAAAATACCAGGATCCCTATTACAAAACAGGTTAGAACACCAACTCTACGGAGTCCAAGTGAAGCAGATTCTTTTTGCTCTATAGGTAAGGTCTCTTTCGCATAGTACCAAAGGTATATCCCAACCACGACAGAGGCAACTATTATGCTTAAAATTGGGAAACTGAATACCGTGCCATAGAAAAGCAAGGCTATAACTCCTATGTAGGCGTAATCATGACCAGCAGAAAATTCGCTTACCCAGTTCTCCGATATAAAAAGATTCCGAAAGTCTCCCATCCTTGCTAGGATAGCGACGCTTATCCTTTTCATTCTCTGCTAAAATCCTCCTTAAATCCTCAAGGCATTATACCATGAAGTATATAATATAGGCCTAAGAAATAAGAAAGACCTATTACCAAAGTAGTAGGTCTTTGAGAGCGCTGACACTATAGAAAATTCCGGCACCTAGCAAAGAGCATAGGATACCAAATCCTAAGCTAACAAGCGGCGCATAGTAAACTTCAAAATCGCTTCTTTTATGGTTCATGTACGGCAAGCAGATTACTATGCAAAACCAGCAGATAAACAGTCCTAATACCAAACTTTCTCGGTTTGGTTGAAGCCAAAATCTCGCTATCGCAAGCAATGAAGCAAGGAAGTTGAAGACCATGGTAGGTATCAGCCAGTGATGGTCTTTACACAAAGAGCGAAATACTCGGATTTTTTCAAAGAATGTACCCTCATGGGCCTCTCTTATCATAGTCTCCCCCTTCGGCTAGAATAATACTCTTTTGGAAGAGACTTTGTAAGTGTGGTAAAATCGTAGTCACGTGCGGGTGTCGCATAGCGGTAGTGTGCCACCCTTCCAAGGTGGAGGTAGGGGTCCGACTCCCCTCACCCGCTCCAATAGTCTTTCAACAAATTTCCCTATAGCTTGATATATTACTCGTGTTGTTATATTATCTGCCTTAATTACGGACAAGATTGGAGGGAGACATGATTGTTTGGCCGGCGACGACTGAAGATTCACCTCTCTTCGGTCGACCTGCGGTCTCATTTGCTTCAGATGAGGTAGGTGAGCGGTCTATCATTAGCCAAGCTATTCTTGGGAATCATGAGGCAATCACTGTTATCATTAGAGCCTATCAAAGGCCGATTTATAACTTTTGTTTCAGAATTTTGGGCTCTCATCAGGACGCAGAGGATGTGACCCAAGACACTTTTACAAGAGTTTGTATGAGTCTTAGCGGATTTGATAACCACAATTTTGGTGGCTGGATTTATCGAATTGCGCTTCATTTGTGCTTCGATGAACTTAGACGCAGTCGAGGCGGCAGACTAAAGATAGCTCTTACGAGATCACACCAAATCGCTTGTGATGTTGCTGACCGAATCAACTTCGAACCTGGCCCAGAAGCCACCTTTTTGGAAAGAGAAGGTCTGGAAAGGATTCGAACATTACTTGACTTTTTGCCTCTGAGGAATAGGCTCGCATTGAAGCTATTTTATTTTTATAACTTGACTTATACAGAGATCGCTCAGGTACTTGATATAGATGTGGAGAGGGTTAGACGACTGCTTTTATGGTCAAGAAAGCAATTTCGAAAAGTCTACGAAAGACACGAAGAAAATCTAAGATACTATATGTGACCAGCTAACCTCGATGTAAAAGTCGGGGTTTCTTTGTTTTAGGTTTGCTATCTAGCTTCTAGGACAGTATAATCAGGGCTATCTGCCCCGATAGCTTAATGGATAGAGCACCTCGCTTCGGACGAGGCGGTTGGGGGTTCAACTCCCTCTCGGGGCGCCAGTGCTTTCCTATAAACTGTTTCTTTTTGAAATTTTGTGCTTCCTTATTCGGTGGTTCACGTAGATGGATATCGCGAGAAGCACTCCTGTGGTGAGCCAGAGCGTGAGAACTCCCCAGACCAAACTGTCAAAAGTCGAAAAGATAAAATAAGATAGTATTATAGATGGAATACCGGCTAGGAAATTAACCAATGCGAAAATCCTAAAGCTGATATTGGTGAGCCCAACGGCGTAGGAGATGTAATCAAAATACCCGCCCTGGAGAATTTTTAGTAACACTAAGGTAACCGTATCGACGTCTTCTGCATAGTGGTCAATTTTGCTCATAGCCTTTGTACCTATCAGCTTAGTCACTAAAGGCCTTCCAAACTTCCTTGAGAGGTAGAAATTAATCAAAAACGCAGGCGTACTAACTAGGTAAACAAGTACCAGTCCCCAAAACGGTTTTAGAATGGCAATGATAGCAATCTGAGCAAATAACCCACCCAAAGGCGCTATGACGATAGTTAGAATTTGAGTAAAAACGTAAACCAGGATAAACCATGGGCCGAAGGACTTTAACCATTCTGTAACTAAGTCCTGTCTTGCAAGCAATGTGATTTGTAGAACGAAAGTCAGAATAATTGCCAGGGCAGCCGGCAGTACTAGAAGCAAAAGCGATTTTAATTTCATATTCACTAGGCCATTGTACCAGAAAACTACTGACGTTTTGCCGAATACAAGCTCAAATGATATAATTAGTTCAATAATAGCAGCACGTGGAGGCCGTAGCTCAATTGGTAGAGCGCCAGATTGTGGATCTGGTGGTTGTGGGTTCAAGTCCCATCGACCTCCCCATATAAAGTTTTATCTTAAAATCCACAAAAAGAAAGGCCTTGTGCAAAACACACAAGGCATTAACTTAATCTGTTGTTAGAACCCAGGACCGGAAAGCGCCGAGAGAGCCAAAGCTGTTGGCCAAATCTTGGCATCAAGATTCTCTGTCTGAAACGCAGCGATGGAGCCATCAGGGTGTTGGTTTCTTCTCAAGAATTCCATAGCCAAACGATCTATGTTAGCAAGTGCCATTACAGCCCAAGCGGTACTCTCGACACTAAGCATATCTCCCGGACCACGGAACCCCCCAGTTGTTGAGTCTCTCCTTGCTTCAAAGAAGGTGGGATTCACATTTGCCAGAGCTGTCATCACAGCGGCGCTGTGGTCTACATGACCGACAGTAAACCCACCTTCTGACCAACCTCCGTCTGACTTTTGAAGAGACTTCAGGTCCCCGATCAACTGATCATAAAGAGCGCTGTTAGTCCAGCCATTGCGCTGCATC
>MHDB01000022.1:0-4044 GCA_001816835.1 Candidatus Woykebacteria bacterium RIFCSPLOWO2_01_FULL_43_14
CCATCCAAGCCATCATATTTGAATATTGCCAACCCATACTAACCACCTCCTATTACTTGATATACTCCGTCTTGCAGCCTCGCAAGGCCGGGCCTTGTGAGGCTAAACTAACAACTAAGCTCCCCGTTACCACAAGGAGAAGGGGCCTCTATTTGTTTTGGTTTACCGGCCTCTTTTCCCGAGACTACGTAATCTTCAACCTTAGTACTATCCCACTCCCCATCGTGGTTCCAGGATTTCCAATCATAGCGCCATTCGTTCCAACCGATTCCGAGATGTTTAACATAGATACCATTTCTGGCAAGCAAATCCCCTATCTTTCGTCCAGTCATACAAGCGCTACTATAACAATATACAATTGTTTCCTTATCTTTAGAAAGGGTCGCGAAATTCTTAATAATCCTATCTGTCTCCTCTTTCTCTGTTTCTAGAGAAATAGAAGTATTCGCATCTTTATAGGCTGGGATGTTTATCGCCCCGACTACATGCTCTTTTTCATACTCCTCAGCACTTCTAACATCTACCAAAACAAAATTCTCCTCACCCCTATCCATCTTTTTGCGCAAGGTGTGGGGACTGACTCTAACTGCCACTTCGGTCGCGTAAAAATCTTTTATGAAATTTCTTTTTGGAATCACAGGACTAAAACCAGCTGAGGCAAAAAGGATAGCACTAGTTACAAAAATACTAATAATGGAAGTAAGCAAAACTAATCGAAAATTTGACACTACCTACTCACCTCCTGACTAATTAGGGCTTTAAAAGCCTCGTAGTTTTTGGGATTAGTGATCTTTTTCCCATTAATCATAAAAGTCGGGGTGGCCTTGACACCCGCCAGATTCCCTTTTAACATGTCTCCTTGAATCTTAGATGCAACTTCAACGCTTTTAACATCATCACGGTATTTATTGATATCTAAACCAATCTCGAGAGCGTAACCTTCAAAAATTGGTTCTACTTTGTCAGATTTTGACCAGCTTTGTTGAGAAGCAAAGAGCAAATCGTGCATTTCCCAAAATTTTCCTTGCTTTCCCGCTGCTTCCGCGCTCATCGCTGCTGAGATTGAGTTGAGATGAATGGTGATAAGCGGAAAATGACGATATACGAAGACAACGCTGTCCCCAAAATCCTTCTCCAATTGTTTGGAAAACCCTGAGTAATAAGCGCAGGCCGGGCATTGCAAATCACTATATTCAATAATACTCACCGCTGCCTCTTTACTACCTTTTAGGTGATCTTGTTCAGTTATCTCAGAGATGCTTAATAAACTTTCCTGACTGGCGCTTTTGCCACTGGAGAGAAGAATAAATCCTACTATTAGGAAAAAACAAAGCGCTAACCCTATCACAAAATATCCTTCGACTGAAAATTTTTTCATACTTAAACATCAGTTTAGTAAAAACAGGGTTTGCTTAGTGTGACAAATATCACTACTTTGAGACTAAGGTATAATATTAGGGATGTCGTCAGAAATAGATAAACGTTTGAACCTTTTCTTTGAAAAATACCTCCACCAAAAGTTTGCTCCTGGACAAGTCATTCTCCATCCAGGGGAGATAAATTCGATTCACTTTCTGAAAAAAGGAAAGGTGTCTCAGTACAGCGTTTCGGAGGAAGGTCAGGTTATCTTTTTGCACATCTTCAAGGAAGCAACCTTTTTCCCCATCATGCTAGTGCTCGCCAAATCTAGCAACAGTTATTACTTTCAGGCGGGTACCAATGTTGAAACCTACAGTGCCCCCAAAGAGAAAGTAATCGAATTTCTGAAAAATAACCCTGAGGTATTGTGGAATCTCGTGGAAAGGTTCTCCGGAGGGATTAACGGGTTGCTTATTCGGTTAGAGGATCTATTGACCAAAGACTCTTACCTTAGGCTGAAGTCTGTTTTGAAGTTCCTGGGTATTCGACTCGGGACAAAAGATCCGAAAACTAAGCTAACTAAACTTGATCTGACCCATACCGAGCTATCTGCCTGGCTTGGCGTGAACCGAGAAACAGTGACCCGTCAGATGAGCAGATTGGAGCGTGATGGGTTTATAACTTACCAGGGTAAGAATTTAATTCTCAATCCTCAAGCCGATAACCAAAATCCCTAAAAAGCTTCTCAAATCGGTTTGGTTCTTTTCCACCTAAGTCCTGATTGACTATCCATAATCTCTATACCGAGTTCAGCCAGTTCTTGACGAAGGTTATCCGAACGGGCAAAGTCCTTATTTGCTCTGGCTACTTCGCGCTCATCTAGGAGCTTTTGTTCTCTTTCACTCAGAGGCACACGGAGCTTGGGCAAATCAAGTCCCAAGACTTGGTCGAACTTGGTAATACTGGCTAATTTAGCGCTAGTGGGGTAAGCAGGGGTTTTTACTAAATCCCAAAGCAAAGATAGGGCTTGGGGAGTATTGAGGTCATCATTTATAGCTGTTAAAAACTTTTCCTCATACTCAGCACAACCTATTTTGGGTTCGTCCCAAGAAGAAATTTCACTGTATAAGTTGTCCAAAGCATTTTGGGCAGCTTGCAAGGACTCCCAGGTAAAGTTGAGTTTGTCCCGGTAGCGGCCGGTCAAATAAAGATACCGAAGTGCCAGAGGATCAAAGCCTTTTTCTTCCAGGTCAGATATTGTATAAGTATTGCCAAGAGAACGTCCCATCCTTCCCCCATCCACCTGGAGGTGGGCACCGTGAATCCAGTAGTGGACAAATTCTTTACCTGTGGCTGCTTCAGACTGGGCAATCTCGTTCGGGTGGTGCGTGGCTGCCAGGTCTTCTCCTCCGACATGGATATCTATCGTTTCACCCAGGTTTTTCATGCTCATGGCACTACATTCAATATGCCAACCGGGAAACCCCACTCCCCACGGAGACTCCCATTCCATTTGTCGTTTTTCCCCAACAGGGGAAAATTTCCAAAGAGCGAAGTCCCAAGGATTTTTCTTCTGCGGATTTGGTTCTATCCGATTGCTAGAGCGCAAATTTTTGAGATCCAAAAAGGAAAGCTTGCCGTAATCTGGGAACTTGGAAGTATCAAAATAAATCCCGTCGTCTATTGTATAAGTAAAGCCTTTTTCTCCCAGAGTCTTAACCAAGTCTATTTGTTCTGGAATATAATCAGTGGCTTTCGTAAATTTCTCAGGTTTGACAAGGTTTAACCTTGTATAGTCTGCCAGAAACTTTTCCGTGTAAAACTGAGCAATATCCCAGGCTGTTTTTCCTTCTTTTTGGGAAGCTTTTTCGAGTCTATCTTCCCCCGTATCCGCGTCCCCTAGGTTGTCCCCAGTCAGATGACCTACATCAGTAATATTCATTATATACTTCACCGGGTAACCATTATATTGAAGAGTCCTGACGAGCAAATCAGCGCTGATGTAAGTTCGAAAATTGCCAATATGCACATAGCCATACACCGTTGGACCACAGGTATACATCGTCACTTGCTTTGGATCAAGCGGTTGGAATACTTCAATTTTTCTACTTAGAGTATTAAAAAGGCTTATCTTGGTCACAACCTAATCATATCTAAATGTCGTCAGCTGAGCAACTAGTTTGAAAAATATGCTAAAATACTCGCTGAGGAGAGTGACGTGAGCCAAACACCAGTTATTACACAAAGTTTTGTCAGCTTTGGGAACATTACCGGCCGAGTTTGGCAAGACTACTTCTACCCCAAATCTTTACTGATGAGCTTCTCAAAAAAGTACTTAGGTTGGCAGGGCAAAATTCCTCTGAACCTAGGAGGAGATGAGATAGAAATTATTTACCTACCGTCCCAAGAACCAAACGCTAAATTCCGTTTCCAAAATACTACCCAAAAACTTTTTAGCGCCTGGATCAATTTCACTCTTTCACCGTTTGGGACAATTATTCACTTTTACACTGATGAAACGTTCTTTAGATTTGCCTTTCAAAGATCGCGGTTTAGTGTCATTACTTTAGAAGTCGGTCCGTTACCGATTCGAGTATCTTTAAACTAGCCCAATCACAACCTCCGAGGTTCCCGACCAGATCCTCGGAGGTCATCTTTTTTACTTCCAGGAAGAAAACCAAAACC
>MHDB01000022.1:4079-11192 GCA_001816835.1 Candidatus Woykebacteria bacterium RIFCSPLOWO2_01_FULL_43_14
GTGGTAATCGGGTAAAAATACAAAAAGCTTGTCAGCACTGCCAGCAAATAGACTAATACTATTCCCCGACCCCATTTACCCAACCTGGCTAATAACCAACTAAGCGCCCAACCCAAGCTTAAATAAAGAAATGGCAAAGAAAAGAGGTAATAGTGTAAAAAACCAATCCTCGGGGATAAACTCCAAGGTAACCAAGCAGATAGATAGCCTAGTAGTATTAGACCCCAAGCGAAATTTCTTTTTACCACCCAACTTACCCCCAAGAACGGTAGTGATACTAGTCCCGTCCACCAAATAATTGGATTCCCGAGTGCGTAGATATTTCGCGCTTCCGTAGGGAACCTTTCAACAAAATACCAGGTTGGCCGCAGCATCAGTGGCCAGCCCCACCAATCGGCTTGATATGTATGCATGGCTTTTAGTCCAGCATGGTATTGCCACATTTGCTTTTGAAGATTTAACCAATTTCCTATTGAACCACCCAACCAGAAATATTGACTGTAGCTTGCTAAGTAAACTCCCACTGCAGTAAGAGTCAAAACTCCTATCTCAGCCAGGTAGTGAGGTAAGTAGAAACGCTTCTCTTTTAGTCTTCGAACAAAAATCAGACTAAACACTAACCCCACCACAAACACTCCGTTCCATTTTGTAGCAATCGTGCACCCCATTAGAAGACCCAGCAAGGCTAGTTTTATCCAATTTGATTTATTCAAATAAGACAGCAACATAAGTACGCTCAGGAGAGCAAAAAAGAGTAGATAAATATCCAGCATCATCGCTCTGGCATGGACAAGGGGCAAAAGGTCGAAGATAAACAAAAACAAGGATGCAAGTGGGACCACTTTACTACCAGGGAAAAGTTTTTTAGCTAAAAGGTAAAACACCACAAGGCTTGATAAACCTAAAACCAAACCAGTGATCCGCCAACCGAAAGAGTTGTTCCCGAAACCAGCTACCCCTATTACCCCAAGTAATCGTCCTAACGGCGGGTGTGTCCAGTCATAAGGCAATCCAGGCTGCTTTTGGTAGTGAAAATCATAAGCCTCTATATTACCTTTAAGGTACTCATTAATTGCTGGGACGTAATATACCTCGTCGAAATACGGCTGGCTCGGGTAAGAAAAGTCTTTCGACCAAAAAAGCACTGCTGCGGCTATTAGCAAAATAAATATAGTAGTCGGGTGGAAAAAAAGTTTTTTGGACATTAGTTAATTTATATACCCAAATTAGGGTAATTTGCAAAGTCTAGAAATTAGACCAAACTATCAAGCTATTGACAAAGTTTTTTTGATATGCATTAATTAATTCAATGCCGAAAATAACTCTCATTACACTTGTCGCTTCAACTTTGTTTTTTAGTTTTGTTTTTTCTGTTTCAGCAAGCAACTCTCGAATATCTGACTTCTATGATTGGGGTCCTTGGTACTATAAAGGCAGTAATAAAGTCTTGGGTGAATCCACCAGTCTGGCTCAAGCAACTCCGACTGATTCGACTACTAGTGCTTCTCCAGAAGCTAGCCCAGCTCCCCAAGCTTCTCAAGAAGCAGATCAAGCTGATGTCTCAACCGCAACTGGACTGCTACCTGACAGTCCTTTTTATTTTTTCAAACCTTTTACCGAAAACATCCGTCTAACTTTCACTTTTGACGCAAGGGACAAAGAATCCTTGCGACTAGAATTCGCCGAGGAAAGACTCGCCGAAACAAAAGCCTTACTGGAGAAAAAAGATTACAATAGGGCGGCTGACACTTTAGAGAGATACGAAGGCAGCGTCAATACTCTTAGTGGAAACCTAGAGCAACTGCAGACTAATAACACAGAAATCGAGGACCTCGCTAAGGAAGTTGAACTAAACACTGCCAAACACTCTTTGGTACTAGAAAAGCTTGACCTCATTGTTCCTGAAGAAGTAAAAGATGACATTAGTTTGGCACTCGTTGCGTCTCAAAACGGTATGGATGTAACAGCGGATATCCTGGGTTATGACCCAATCCCCACCAGCTTGAAGGAAAGATTAGAATCCCTAAAGGCTCTGGGAATATTATCTGAAGAAGAGATCGCTTCAATATTTACTATCAAATCTCGAGGTGAGGTCAGGGGCGAAATGGAACGGCTGGTTCAGGAGAACATCTTACCTGATGCTGATATCAAAAATCTTGACCAAGCCCAGTACGGTTACTTCCCAGCTGACTTTTTGCGATCTCACGAAGTCCGAAAGCTCTTTGAGTATAAAAGGTTAGAAGAACTCAAACCTGATGAGGCAACTCAAAAGAGGATCTCCGAATTTTCATCTGATTATACTCCTGGCGATGCTATTCCAAGTGAGCTAAGACGCTGGTGGATGCCGGTGCAGCGGTATCAAGAGCTTTCCTCTACTCTACGTCCTGACTTGATAATTAATGTCATTATCCCACGAGACGGTGAGGAGTATAAAAGATTTGAAAACATTTTCAACCGATTCAAGCCCTCAGAGGATCAATTAAAAAGTGTGGAACAATGGGTCAAAGATCACCCTGGTCAGATTCCTCCTCCTGACATCCAGAGAATTGCTTCTCTAGCCGTTAATCTAGGTACTCCTGGTAACTGGCAGGCTCCTGAGCAAATCCGAAATTACACCAATACTGGTTACCCAAGCTATTACCCAGCGCAACCAGGATTTAGCGGCCCGGGTGGTTGTAAAACTGCTGAGGAATGTCGGCAATCCTGTGAGAGTAATCCTGGTTCCTGTGGTCCGGGATACACTTCCGGCGGTCAGCCTAATCAACCCAGCTACCCTGGGTATGGTGGTTACCCCAACGCTTCAGGCGGGCCTGGGTCTTACTGTTTACAATCTGAAACAAAGGCTCGTAACTCCTTTAGCGGAGAGATAAAAAGCTTTCCCAATTCCTGTATTCCTTCAGGGTGGTATCCATATTACGGATCTGAAAAGTCCGGCGATGTAGCCAAACCATCCTACTTCTACAACCAACCCATTGGTGAACCCTATCCTTCAGGATCTTCTTACTCATCCTTTGCTTGCACAGACAGTATGCACTGTAGCGCACTATATTCCGGTGGAAAATGGAACATAAATTGTTATGGTGGTTGGGAAAACAAAGACGGTAATATTTCTAATGGTTGTGAATCTTCCACAGGTTCTGGTGGATCCAGCAGTCCATACCCTTCTACGAGTACTGGCCCCACTAGTTGTGCTTCAGGCTGGGAAAATAGGGACGGTAATTGGAATAATGGTTGTGAGTATTATAACAGCTCAACCTCAGGCACCAGCGGGACAGGGACATACACCTACCCAAGTGCTTCCTCCTATTCATCTTTTGCTTGCACAGAGAGTATGCACTGCAGTGCCTTGTATTCTAATGAGCAAAATAAGTGGAACATCACCTGTTCTGGAGGTTGGGAAAATAGGGACGGTAATGATGGTAATGGTTGTGAGGTAGCAACAGGTTCAACTTCAACATCCCCTTCGCCATCGTCTTACACAAGTCCGTCGCCATCTGCATACACTAGCCCTTCCCCTAGTTCATACACGTCACCCTCACCATCGGCTTATACTAGTCCATCTCCAGCCTACTACTATAGTCCATCCCCCTCCCCCTAGTTTTGGTACCGGTTGCGATAGTGGTACTGGAACTCCCTGTTAGCATTTAATCTCACAAATTTTATCTAAACTTTACTAACTAATTAAACGGGTGCTTTTCTTTACTTAGAAAGTTCTTCTTTAACCATTTTACTGACCAGAGTACCGTCGGCTTTACCTTTCACTTGAGGCATCATGATACCCATCACTTGACCCATTTGAGTAATGCTTGTTGCGCCAGAAGAGCTTACAGCGCCTTTCACCAAGGTTCGGAGTTCACCTTCAGTCATTTGTGGAGGCAAATAGCCTTGGAGGATTTTCATCTCCGCCTCTTCCTTATCCGCCATTTCCTCTCTATTACCGATACGAAAACTTTCAATCGAGTCTTGTCGCTGTTTAATCTCTTTCTGAATAACACCAAGAACTTCATCGTCCGAAGCCTCATAACCCGCCCCACTTTTGGCAATTTCATAATTCTTAATAGAAGAGGCCAGCATCCTTAAAACCGACGTCTTCAATTCCTCTCGATCTAACATAGACCTTCTTAAGTTTTGTGCAATTTCCTCTTTCAGCGCCATAAAAAACCACCTTTCGTCATTCTGGCTTGTCCAGAATCTGTCCATAAAGATCCTTAAACTGCGGATTAAAGTTACGGACGAGAATTAACTTTTCTGTTCTATTCATGTCTTTAATTTGTTTTTCTCTAACTATTGCTAATCCTATCTCATCCAGAACTTCATAGTAAACTAATTTGTGTAAATTATATCTCGAAGTAAAGCCTTCGATTAAGTTATTCTTGTGTTGATATACTCTTTGAACCAAATTAGAAGTCACACCGGTGTATAATGTCGGTCTTTCATTACTCATGATATAAACATAACCGGTTTTATTCATAAACTGTAATACATGATTCTGGGTGCGCTTTGCTTACCAGAATGACGACGTGGTTAGAGTTAAAACTCGCTGCGACCCTCAATTGCCTTTGAAAGAGTCATTTCATCAGCGTACTCGATATCCGAACCAATTGAAAGTCCTCGCGCGATCCGAGTCACGCTAATTCCAAGAGGGGAAATTAATCTTTGAATATACATTGCCGTGGCATCCCCTTCCATATTCGGATTAGTGGCCAAGACTACTTCTTTGACCTCCCCACTTTGCAACCTCGGAAGAAGCTCTCGAATATGTAAGTCCTCGGGATTTATATTATGCAATGGGGAAATTGATCCGTGCAACACATGATAAAGTCCATTGTAACTGCGGCTTTTTTCAAAAGCCAGTACATCTAGAGGTTCTTCTACAACCATAATTTTACTCTTATCTCTATTTGGATCATCGTCAATTGAGCAAGGATCTGACTCAGCAATGTTCCAACAAGTTTTGCAAATTACGGTTTTTTCTTTTAGATTGGTCACGGCACTACTCAGGGAATCAGCAAATTCTTTGGGAGCGTGAATCAGATAGTACACCAATCTAGCTGCGCTTTTAGGCCCAATTCCGGGCAGTTTTTCAAATTCAGCGATAAGATCCGCTACCGGCTTAGGCACATTCAGCATACGCAGTCAATCTTACCATAAAAGAAGCGAGTGTTTAAATACACTCGCTTAAGCCTTATGGCCCTAATTTTCTACCAACCGCTGGGCAGCATCTTTTTCTAAAGCCTCTGCCATAGCTCTTTCCAAAGCGCTATTCATAATTTCCAGGTAGATTCCGTGAAGTGGGTCGACCTCTCCGGTAACACTTGTCAGAGCATCGGCCACTTCGGTAGTCCTATAAGGAGCTAGTGATACTCTACCCGTACTCTTGTACTTAACAAATTCTACTAGCATTTTTGTCATAAGTAATGACCCTGTATTACTTGAGAGCGAAAACATAAATTCTAAGGTACACGATGCCCACAGTGAAGCCGCTGTTTCTCTCGATCTAATTATCGCAGGTTTATCGTGTGCAACCATCACTAAGACCCTGTGTGGTATTTCAAAGAAACGCTCATCAATCCAAGTAATAGGAAATGTAAATCTAGTCCCAGGGTTAGTCGTGTACCTAGCTCTGGACCACCAAGGTACGACTCTCTGACTTCCAGATCTGTCGAACCACTAGGTTCATACGCTGTTACCAAGCAAATACAATTTTGAATTCTATTAAGAACCTCGTAGCCTGGGAGGAGTATTTCCACCTCCCGACGCAAGACACGAGTTCTGCCTGGCACGATCAGGTCCATGCACTATCTCCTTTGCGCAAGCAGTATACCAAAACGGCCTGTAATATTCAAGTTCCCTCCCTCTGTCGTAGTACATTCCCCCTTCTGTCGCGAGCGAAGCGGAGCGATCTGACAGGCTACTTCAACAAATCGCTTAAGCCGCCCATACCACCCATCATCCCCTTCATTTTCTCAGCAGCGACTTTTTGCGATTCTTCTAGGGCTTTATTGATCGCGTCACGAAGATTTTTTGGGTCAACACTATCCCCAAAAGTGATGTCGCGGATTTTCTGATCCGCACTCACCCTAATTTTTATATCCCCAGCTTCAACTTCAACAATTTCATTTTCTAGCTCTTTCTTCAAGGCATCGGCCTTTTTCTTCAGTTCATACATTTGCTTCATTTTATCAAACATAGATTACTCCTTTTAGAGGGTCGTAGTTTGTAGCGAGTAGGTTGTAGTAACTTTCTTCTACAACCTAAAACCTACCACCTATAACCTAGTCATTAATAAGTCCAGAGTTAAATATATCCAAGGCATTATCCATCAACTCTTTATCTGAAACCGGCTCGACATTACGAATGTCTTCGAGCTTCATGTTACGCTTTTTCTTCTCCCCAAGTATACCTCTTATTTTCACGTCAGTACCAACCAGCTCACTTAAAACCTTCTCAACTACTTTACGGTTCTTAGATTCCTCCAAACGGTCCTTGTGAAACGAATAAGGCACTGCTACCGTCAGGATTTTACCATCGTAGTCCCTAAGTTCACAAGAAGTAAGCACTGCGTATATAGAACTGTTAGTAGCGCGAATACTTGTTACCACTTCGGCCCACTTACTAATTATTTCTTCCATTTTAGCCTCATTGGAAGCTAAAGACATACCTTCTCCCAACTCCTCCTTACCGTCCAGCCCATTTTTGGGAGCAGTTTGGACACTCTGTTCAGCTTTAGGTGATTCTTTTGGAGAAACACTCTCCTTGACTTCCAGTTTCTTTGAGTCTAAGCCTTCCTTTTCGGTTGTCTTGGGCTCAGTTCTTTTTGGTTCTTCAGGTAATTCTTCACCCTTCTCAGGATTTGTTTCCAAACTCAACTCAGCAACGGCCACTTCAAGAGGTAAGATCGGAATCGGACTCACTTTTAGATTTTCTAACGCTTGGGTAAATATACTATTCACTTTAACTATTTTCTCTCGGCTAATCTTTTCAGATTGACTCGTCAAAAAATCATACATTAAGGGGCTAACTTCTTTTTTTACCAACGCTTCTCCCAGACCCATCTTTATTAAAAGTAAAAACCTAGCGCTTTCTAAGATGTTAACGTTCAAAACCTTCGGC
>MHDB01000022.1:11231-34313 GCA_001816835.1 Candidatus Woykebacteria bacterium RIFCSPLOWO2_01_FULL_43_14
GCTTTTCTTACTTCACCCGACAAAGCTGGTCCGAGAAACTCTAAAAGGCTGTCTTTATTTCCCACCCCAATCAGTAGCTCAATACTGTCCTCGTCCATGTCTTTTCCTTCACTAACGACGGAGGCAACTTTTTCAAACATTACCTCAGCATCTCGAAAGGCACCACCGGCGACTTGGGCGATAGAGTCTAGTACTTTTTTGGAAAGTTTTATTTTCTCACTAGCCGCAATCTGACTAAGCTTAGTGGTAAGGTTCTCTAGAGTTGGCCTGCGGAATTCCATCTTGAGACATCGGGAAACAATCGTCGCGGGGAGCTTCTGAGGATCAGTAGTACACAGGATAAACAGGGCATGGGCTGGCGGCTCCTCCAGGGTTTTAAGAAGAGCGTTAAAAGCCTCATTAGTCAACATATGGACCTCGTCGATGATATAAACTTTGAACTTCCCCTCAGTTGGAGCAAGTTTTATTTTATCCCGCAGGTCCCGAATGTCGTCTATCCCCCGATTGGAGGCGGCATCGATCTCAATCAAGTCAAGATAAGACCCATTCGCGATACTAATGCAAATATTACACTCACTACAGGGTTCAAGCTTTTCTTTATTAAAATTAGTACAGTTTATGGCTTTGGCCATGATTCGAGCGGTCGAAGTCTTACCGGTCCCTCGGCTCCCAATAAAAAGGTAGGCGTGGTGAAGCTTGTCTGATTTGAGAGAATTCTGAAGTACGGAAACAAGTGAGTCCTGACCAATTAGATCACCGAATTTTTGAGGCCGATACTTGCGATAAAGCGCTAAGCTCATACAATACATTCTAACAAAACCAGCGCTCAAATACTGCTTAACTTTGACTAACTATGGACAAGAGGTTATATAATGAGTCACGTAATAGAAAAGGAGGGGTAAGAAATGGACGTGAGACTCCATGATCACCTATTTCGTAATAACGTCCTGGCCACTCGAGGATCTGATCTTAATCCCTTTCGCGGCTGGATTTTTGAAGTTGTTGCGGAGCAGGGAGTGTGCGTTCATATTGCGGCTCGAGAACGAACCTTTACCTGGGGAGACCCAAGAACCAAACCCCGGCTTCTCAAGGTTGGTCTAATGTATTTAGATCCATACTTCAGTCTCCTAGATTGGAAACTTGATACTGTGGGCGTCCTAAATCCTCTTGCCTTACAAAAAAGAAATTCGCTACCGAATTGCGAGGGAGAGACGTTCCGAGATCTTAGGTTATTACTTCGTTTCCGTGACCCACACTCAGATCAAACCAGAGAGGTCGTTGTTCAAAAACTTAGCGGGTCAGTAGCCAACGGGTCTCACGTACAATTTGATGCCAACACAACCAACAGGTTGAAACATATACTGGTAGAAAATGGGTGTAATTATCAACCCGGCGCGACTCATGACTCAGCACTGTACAGAATGCTTAATTACTTTCTAAATCCTTAGACCCAACAGCGTATCATACGCCTTGGGTCTTTCTTTTTTCTCTAAAGTTTCTAAGGTTAAACCTTAAGGAAGGTTTAACCTTACCTACCTTACCTACCTTACCTAGAATGCTTAAGCTTGAAGCGTAAAGGGGGTATCTTTGCCACCAAAGACGCAAACTCCCGCTTTCGTGGGAATGATATAAAAGCTACGGATTCTGGGTGCGCTTCACTTACCAGAATGACGAGGAAGAGAGGAAAGAAACTAAATTTTTCGCAGGGTTTTGCCACCTTTGAGCATCTCAACCGCTTGATTCAAAAGACGTAAGTAGAGTTCAAACCCAACCACATTCATAAATCCATGCTGCTCTTTACCAAGAAGACTCCCCGCACCCCGGATTTCCAGATCCCGCGAGGCGATTTTAAAACCAGCACCGAGCTCAGAGCAGTCCCCAATGGTATTGAGACGCTCGTAAACTTCACCAACAGGGGTGTATCCTTTTGGGTAAAAAAGATATGCAAACGCCTGACGATCTGACCGGCCCACTCGCCCTCGCAACTGGTGCATATCCGCCAAACCAAATCGCTGAGAGTCGTCCAAAAAAATCGTATTCACATTAGGCATGTCAATCCCACTTCCAATAATCGTGGTGCACACCAAACAGTCAATCTTTCCTTCATAAAAATCCCCCATGACGGATTCCAGTTCTTTCTCACCCATTTGCCCGTGCGCGTGTCCTACTCGAAGTTCAGGCACTAATTCTGCCAATCGGTAAGCTACATCTGTAAGAGATATGATCCGATTGTGGACAAAATACGCTTGACCCCCTCTATTCAACTCCACAAGAAGCGCTTTTTTGATCATATCCCAGTCCATAGGACCAACATGAGTCTCTACAGAGAGTCTGTTTGAAGGAGGGGTGGCCAGTACAGAAACATTACGCAGCTTAGCAAGGGTCATATGTAAGGTACGCGGGATAGGCGTAGCGGAGATGGAGAGCACATCCACCTCCAAACGTTTGCGTTTCAGCTCTTCTTTTTGCTTTACGCCAAAACGATGCTCCTCATCAATCACCAACATACCCAGACGCTTAAATACCACATCTTTGGACACCAACCGGTGGGTTCCGACTACCATGTCGACTTCGCCATTTTTTAATCCTTCCAAAGTCTTCGTGACACCCACTTTTGTGGTAAAACGAGAGAGAAATTCAAGTCGAACCGGAAAGTCTTTGAGCCGATCTTTAAAAAGGTGGTAATGCTGTTCGGCAAGTAAAGTCGTCGGAGTAAGAACTGCCACTTGTTTCCCTGATTCAACTACTTTAAAGGCTGCACGCAATGCGACTTCGGTCTTTCCAAATCCCACGTCCCCCACCAAAATACGATCCATGGGAGAGTCCTCCGAAAAATCCGCATTAATCTCGGCAATCGCCTGAATCTGATCAGGCGTTTCTTCAAATGGAAAACTCTCCGCCAGACTCTGTTGCCAGTCTGACTGGGTGGGGTAACTAGGTCGTTTGATTGTTTCGCGCACTGCGTACAGCTGGAGCAGCTCTCGGGCAATACTAACAATTGATTTCTGTACTCGCTGTTTGGTGCGCTCCCAAGCACCTGTTCCTAGATAATTAAGATTGGGACGATGTCCGGGACTTCCAACGTAGTGAGAAACCCGCTCTATTTGGTTAATGGGTACATTAAGCCTGTCCCCCTTGGCATACTGAATAACTAAGTTCGCAACTTGTGTGTCATTGCGAGGGATGTACCGTCCGGTACGTCCCGTGGCAATCTTTAAGATTGCTTCGCTGTCACTCGCAATGACGTGTTTTTTTGCATGTGGTGTGTTCAAAAGTTCAACACCGACAAATCGGCCAATCCCATGATCAATATGCACTACCAGGTCTCCTGGTTGCACTTCGGAAAGAAACAAGCGTTCATATTTGTTACGCCCATCCTTGTTGGTTTCCCTAGGCCACTTACCAGCCCTGCTTGGGGTTGATCTATACGGAACGATGTAAACTTCATCCAGCTTTTTTATTTTCGTGCCATTGGTGGGTTCAAAGAGAAAGATAGACTCAATTTTGTTTCCAAAGAGGTCAATCCGAACAGGTTTTTTATACCGCTCGAGCCAAAGGTCCAGCACACCACCCCGAAAGGAAAACTCACCCACCTCAGTCGGGATTATCATCCCCACACCTTTATATCCTAGCTTGGCAAGACGCTCGGTAATAAGACCAGTCTCCACCTTGTCTTTTTTGGCAATGACAAAACCCCCGGTCATAAAACTTACCCCGGGGTTTTCGAGATTATTGAGTTCATATTTGTCACGAACCATTGTATGTATAGTATATCAGGTTTATGTTATAATGCTATGGGTTTTAGGGAGATCGGGAGAATGTCAAGAACACGCTCATCGACCAGACTTATTTCGCGCTCCAAACGGCGGAGGTCAGAGATTCCTTGGTATCTTATTGTAGCAGTTGGATTGGCCGCACTAGCGGTTATTCTAGTCAGTCAGCGTAACTTCAGGTCAAACGCACAAAGTCCTGAGGACGCCTACTATCAGCAAGCCATAAGAGGCATCGAACGTGTGGCAAAAGGTGATCAAGCCGCGGAGAATCTCGTCACCTACTTCAAAAGTCATCACGAGTACAGTGTCGTGGACCACTTTCTTTACACAGATATTGAAAGTAGGACTCAGAGACCCGGATATTCTGGCAAAATTCTCCTACAGTTGGTGAGAAATACCTACAAAGAAAGGACCTTCGCAGCACTTTACGATGCTCGTTCCAACAGCATCATCACGTTTATTGAGGACTTTAATCCAGACATTTACGCTCTTGTCCTGCTTCATGAGATTCAACATGCCTGGGAGAATCTTGAGCTGAGTATCCAAAACACGCCGGACCTAGCTAGTGACGGTTACGTGGATGAGGAACTCCGGGCACACGATCTTGCGAGAAGACTCGCGAATAACCTAACCAAAGGTGGTTATGACTTCCTTATTAGCCAAATAGTGCAGAGCAAGGGTTTGCAATACCCATCACTTCTCTATCAACACGAACAAGCAAACTATGATCGGTTCGACGCTTTATTTGGGAGGAGTCGATCGGATTCGGAATTTAAAACCCGATCTTTTATGCTCCTCTACGGTATCAGTAGCTATATCATAGAGCTCTCCCCATTAACAGCTCATGAAAAGTGGGAAGCAAAACGCAAATGGTATCGAGAAAAAACCGCTTAATGGACCAGGGATATTAAACCAGGCTGTGACTAACGTCCCAGCCTTTCTTTTGGTCATCAGACCATCCGCCCCGAAGCTCCCCGCGAAGGGCGGTGTTCTTCAGCACAACCTTCCAAAGGTGACACCTTCGCGAAGGTGTCACCTTAAATTTTAGTGGGTATCGCGAGCCCCTGCTCTCACAGCTCCTAGGATCCAGTCGGAGATTTTATCAATCGATCCGTTGGTGATGGAGTCTAGTTGCTTTTTTTCTTGAGGGTTAAACGTAGAAAGCACATGGTCTTTGGATTCAGTCTCTGGAGCTCGACCTATGCCAATTCTCAGCCGATGAAATTCTTGGGTCCCAAGTTGATCAATAATATTTTGTACGCCATTATGCTTAGCACTGCCTCGCCCAAAGCTCAGTTTGGTGTCTCCAAAAGGTAAGTCCATCTCATCATGGATCACAAGCAAGTGCTTTGCTACTTCAAATCCCCGTCCCTCAAGACTTTTTATAACCTGTTTCACTACCTCACCTGAGCGGTTCATAAATGTCTGGGGCTTCATCAAACCTGCATGGATATGATATTCATATTCGTCATCTTCCAAATCCAGCTCATATTCCACAGCGTGAACTGTTTTATTTGTTTGCCGGTCGAGCTCGAACGCATGGGTATGACCTTCTTCATGGTCGTGACCCGCCTCGCTGGATTTTTTCCACTGATTGTCGAGCTCATCAACAAGGGTAAACCCCATATTGTGTCGGGTATGCTCATACTCTTTTCCAGGATTGCCAAGTCCAACAATAAGTAGCATCAGACACCCTCCTCCACCATTAATTCTTTCATAATGTTGTTATGAAGTTTTTTCATATACATCTCATCAGATGGGGTTTGGTGATCGTAACCAAGCAAATGCAAAAGCCCGTGGACTAAAAGTTTTTGAATGGCAGTATCTACCAAATCCTCATCTTTGATAGCATTTTTTATTGCCTGAGGGTAGGAAATAGCAATGTCCCCAATATAGAGGTATTTTGAACTCACTGAGTCAACAAAATTACTTGCCGGCATAGTTTCAATTTGAGAAAAAGATAGGACATCAGTTGTTTCAGTAGTAGAGGCAAATTGAGTATTCAGGAGCTTCATCTTTCTATCTCCAATTATACTAACAGATACCTCGGTGTTGGATTTCATCTTGAGGAGATCTAATATTTTATGTACACTAGATCTTAGAAATTTGGTCGCGACAGGGTAGTGAGGTTCAATAATACAATTTACTTTAAACATTTTCATCTAGAATTTAGATGTTAGATATTGGAGGATGGATCTTGAGGTTTGATGTTAGAGTTTGGATCAAACGTCGGACTTCCAACTTCTTTATCTAGCCTCTAATTTCTATCATCAAACTCCTAATCCCTAAGAAAACGACGATTACCGCCTCTACGTCTTAGGGCTTCTTCTTTTTTCCGTTGAACTGAAGGCTTCTCGTAGTACTCTCTTTTTTTGAGTTCCGTGAGAATTCCGTCGGCTTGGACTTTTTTATTAAATTTGCGAATCAAAACTTCAATGGATTCACCTTCATTGGCTCGTACCATTGTCATAAGCTAAATTGCACCCCCATCCATACTCTGCCTAGCAGAGACAATTTCCAATTTCCAAGTACCAATTTACAATAAATTCTCAATAAACCTTTGAAACATTGAATATTCAATGAAAATTACAAAATTGAGAATTGAAAATTAATTTAGACCAATTATACACTACCAAAGATTATGAAACAATGTTCAGTCTAGCCTTAATTCGAGTAAGAATTTCGTAGTCTATCAGCATATGTTCCTCTTTTAGACCCAAACTTTTCCCCGCATTTCCAAAGCCATGGTAGTCAGATCCCCCACTGATAAGCATCCCCAATTCCTCAGCGAGTAAGGTGTAATGGCGTACCATTTGCTTACTCACATCCAAATTCTCCCGAAAGTTTATCGCCTCTATTCCGTCTAAACCAAAGCCCTGAAGTAATCTAATTTTTTCATCGCCCACAAAGTTTGCCTTGCCTTTTGTAATCGAAGTAAAGTCCCAGTGAGGATGGGCTAGGAAGGACAGGCCTTTGGCTTGATGGATTATTTCAAGTGCCTCTTCAGTGGTGAGGCTTGATTCCACATGAGCGTACTTTTGGTAAAACTCGCAATCACCGCCTAAATATTTATCAAAAATCTTTTGGGTGCTAGTCACCTCTTCACCAAAATCTTCTAACAGTTTGGCAGCATTGTCAGGGTTATTCACCAAAGCCACCGCCAGATGTGGCCGGCCGATGGTCCCCGCTGTTTTACTTTTTATCTCTTCATAATCAAGATGATAACCCAGCTTTTGAAATCCGAGGATCATACTTTTGGCTTTTTCTTCTCTTTGGAGTCCCTCTGAATACAGAACTTTATTTAGCCGTTGATCGCCAATATTTTCAAAATAACCCACGATGTGAAGGTCGTGATCCTGAAAATCAGTACTCATTTCCACCCCAGGAATTACTTCAATCCCTAATCCCTTTCCAGCTTCCATGGCCTCTGGGACACCCCCAACCGTATCGTGGTCAGTAATGGCAATAGCACTAAGTCCCACTTCTTTGGCTTCTTCCACCAATTGAGTAGGTGATAATCCCCCGTCTGAAAACCAGGTATGGGTATGTAGATCAATATACTTTGACATAATTTATTTAACCAATATTTCTAAGGTCTCGTCGATAGAGATTACTCGTACTTCTTCACTATTCCTTGCCTTAAGCTCCACCTTATTCTCAGCTGCCGTTTTATCCGAAACGACTACGCGAAGTGGCAGTCCGACCAAATCTGCATCACCCAGTTTTACCCCAGCAGAGCAGTCTCGCTCATCGTAGAGAACTTCTACCCCAGCACTTACCAGCTTGTGATAGACTTCATTGGCAAAAGGCATGCTCTTTCCTAGAGACACTAAATGAACCTTATACGGCGCCACTTCCTCAGGCCAACGCAGCCCCTTCTCGTCACTCAAAACTTCCGCAATCGTACCCATAAGCCGAGAAGTACCAATACCATAGCAACCCATCATAACCGTCTGAGTTTGCCCATCTGAGTCCAAAAAGGTCAACTTGAACGGGTCAGAGTACTTATTCTTAAGCTGGAAAATATTCCCTACTTCAGTCGCGCTAACCACTTCGAGATTTTCCCCACACTTAGGACAAACCCCTGCTTCCCCTACTTTAAGCTTGTCTAGATCTGCTGAAACTATTTCCTTATTCTGGCAAAACGAACACTTACTACAGTGATAAAGCACATCTTCACCACTTTCTACTTGTACCTGAAACTCGTGCGAATATTTGGAAAATGTTCCCCCGCTCGCCTCGGTTAACAAAGCCTTCAGTCCCACCCGGTCAAAAATCTTAGCGTAAGCTTGTTTTGCTTTTTCATAATACGCTTCCAGATCTTCAACGCTTGAGTGAAAACTATACAAGTCTTTCATACGAAATTCCCGACCGCGCAAAAGCCCATTTTTTGCGCGCAATTCATCACGAAATTTCGTCTGAATCTGATACAGGTATAACGGCAAATCCTTATACGACTGCACATACTGCTTCGCCAAGGGAGCAACTACTTCTTCATGAGTAGGCCCCAAAGCGACTTCCCGACCATCAGGAGACTTCACCTTGTAGAGCACATCGAAATCATCCCATCGACCTGTAGCAACCCAATTTTCTTTGGGTTGCATCGTAGGCATAAGGATTTCTTGACCACCAATCGCGGCCATTTCCTCTCGGACTATGTTTTCAATTTTGGTGAGAACGCGCGTTCCTAAGGGTAAGAAGGTATAAACTCCTGACATAAGCTTGTTCACATACCCACCCCTTGCTAGTAACTGCGCGTTTTTACTCTCCTCGTCTCGAGGAGCCTCACGCAGTGTTTTTCCAAATAATTCTGAATAACGCATATGTTAATTTACAATTTTCAATTCTTAATTCTCAATCAGTTTTCAATGATTCAATGTTACATTGGAAATTCAATGAAAATTGTTACTTGTAAATTGAAAATTTTTCCTCCTTCTGTCTACTTAATAATACCACCTAAGGGTACTTCTTTTATTGGTCTGATAACGATCCAGTTTCCAGGGTCTTCGGTCCCATCATGGGCGCCTATAATAAGAACTTCCGACCTGAATGGCCCAATCTGCTTGGGTGGGAAGTTCACCACACATACTACTAATTTGTTCAAAAGATCTTCTTTTGATTGGTGTTTAAGTATTTGGGCACTGGATTGTTTGACACCAATCTCAGGTCCTAGGTCCACCCACACTTTGTAAGCAGGCTTTATCGCTTCGACAAAATCTTCAACGCGCACGACTCGCCCAATGCGCATATCAATCTTATCAAAATCACTGTAGTCAATTTGTTCTTTCATATGATTCGTGCCTTATTCCCCTGTCATTGCGAGGGGCTTTGCCCCGTGGCAATCTAGCTAGATTGCTTCGCTACTCTCGCAATGACACTAGGCAACAACCACACTTCGCTCCGCCAGCCGGCGGAGGCTTCGCGTGGTCTTCACCAGGTACTGTAAGTACCTGGTTACGAAAAAATCCTTGCAGATAGCATACTGAAATGCGACCTACAAGGATCCTTCGAGGATGGTACCACCTTGCTTTGTTACCTTATTGCTAAAGTAACCTCTGTAACTAACGTTACCTCTTTGTCATCCTGAATCCGCCGGCTGGCGGATGAAGGATCTGTGACCTTGGCAATTATTAGTCTCTGATTTTACGGTTCAGCTTCCGTATGGGTTATGTCTTCCCCATCCGCTGTCTTTTCGGACGAAAAGGCTGGGAACCTTTCCATAGCGTTAAATGTATCCTAGACCAACGTTAGGTTTTTGTCAATAACAGGAATTCTAAGGCGTGTTTCGACTTTCTTGTAATTTAATTATCTCTTTTTGCAAACTACGGATAGTATCTTTAACTTCTCGCACACCACTTTTAAACTCGAACTTTGACATAATTATGTCAGCACCCAAACTTGATTTAGCTGCCTCAATACCATCTCTAACATTTACAAGATAGGATTTTAGGCATAAGAAAGGGCCCTCTAGAGACTAGGGAGCCCGAAACGCTGCAAGAGCGCTGTTGCGAGTGATTGTCAAAGGTCGTCTCTCTCCCACTAACGGAACTCGAGGAGTCAATAGAAGAAAGAAACGATCTCTCCAAGGACCTTTTTGGGTGTGCCCACAGGTTTCAAATCCATCTATCAGATCGTCTCTCTCAGCCCTCGTAAGCTCTTCCGGACGTTTGCCAAAACATGCTCGAACCGCGTTGACAACCCATTCCGGAGTTATGTCCTCCACAGAACCTAAAGCGCTGATAAGATTCTTAAAGTGGGTTAATGGGACCGCAACCGGGTACCTATTCACTACCACTCATCTCACCCCCAATACGAAATTTGCCAGACCTGTTTGATTAATC
Source organism: Candidatus Woykebacteria bacterium RIFCSPLOWO2_01_FULL_43_14 (assembly GCA_001816835.1). GTDB lineage: Bacteria > Patescibacteriota > Microgenomatia > Woykebacterales > 2-01-FULL-43-14 > 2-01-FULL-43-14. The sequence continues at coordinate 21,346 of MHDB01000022.1, forward strand.
AGACCTATCAAACCAGACTGACACAATGATTCTAACTCAGTAATCATTTTTCGTCAAATACGACATCCAGGCCTCACTTCACCTACCGAGAAATAACTGTTGGGGTAGGTAACGGCGTGGGAGACGGAAATACCGTAGGTCTTGGCATAACAGTCGGAGATACCGAAGGCGTTACGCTACCTTGCAGCGTACTTTGGACAGTCGGTGTTGGACTAACTACTTCCCCATTCAAAAAGAACGGCTCTCCACTAATCACTTGTCCATTTTCCAATAAAGCAAGCGTGGTTATCCACCGTCGCGTGCTATTGTGGGAAGTAACAGACATAGAACCGCTACGAGGAAAAAGAGTTTCTCTAGTCTCCCCATCTCCCACAGTAAAAACATCAAGCAGGCTGAACGGAACCGCTACCTCATAATTTGCAGGCCCAGTTTCAAAGACCCACAACCAAATGATCCTTGGTCCTATTCCGGAATCCCACTTAAGTAGGAAACTGGAACTGTCTTTGGGTGCATACAGCTCAGCCCAAACTCGCGCCTTCTGTGGAGCCTGTTGGGCGTACACAGATACATCCTGACTAGCTGAGCCAAGTACCAAGACAGCTACTAATAGAATGAGAACTTGCTGGACCCTACTCATGCTCTTTCCTTTCTTAGAGGGTTCTACCAACCTATAACATTATACCACACCACACAATCTCGCCTTGTCTACCCTACAAACACTTGAATAAAAAATGGGAACAAAAAAGTTAGAAAAGAAAACCCGGGGCGGACGACTGAAAGTCGTTGATCCGTCCCGGGGTGTCAGGTCGCGCAAAGCCTTGTACCGGATGGTACGTGGCGAAGTGCGTTAAAGGTCTCTGACTGACCTGTTGTTCCCTCCTACCGAACCGCAGTTGGGGTCGGTGGTGTGGTGAAAAAGGGCCCGGTCGACACCTTTGGAGCCGTCGGCTCGAAGAGAAACGGCTCCGAGGAAACCAGAACGCCGTCCTCCTGAAGTGCCACCACCACAACCCACCGGCTCGACAGATTTGCCCCGGAGGAGAATGAGGCATTGACGCTGTAAATGGGGAGCCTTCCTGAGCAAGGAAGCCGCTCCTCCTCCTTATCGCCATCCGAGATAATGGTCACCCATTTCATCTCGAACGGGACCAGACCCACGGTGGCGCCTGTGTAGGGTCCGGTCTCATTGACCTGGACCTCGATGATCCTCGGCCGGCCGTCGCAAGCCCACCTCACGTAATAGGTGGCCTCGCTCAAGTCGGTGACCTCCACCCAAACCCTTGGGCTGGTGGAAGTGACCAAGACCGGCTGGGTCGGAGTGGTCGAGGGGCCCTGCGTGTCCCTAGGCGGTGACCAGGAAAAGTCCTCCTGGAACACCGGGATGATCCCGCTGACGCCCTCACTCACCCACCACACGGTGAGCGAGTAGAACGACTGCGCCTGGAAAGACAGGTGAATGTCTCCCCCATCCTTCAGCAGGAACCGCGCTGGCTCGGCAAAGCACTCCGACTTCACCGGTAGCCAAATCATCGGCCCACCCGAGAGCATTGCCCCCGAGCCCACCGAAGTAGTCTCTGTCAGGCAACCCTCCACTTGCCCCGTCTGGACCCAAACGGCTGCCGACCCCTCCACATGGACATCCATGTCCACGAAGAGGATGTCGGACCGAAATCCCCAGGCGGTCACGGTGACCGGCCCGGAAGAGAACGTGGCTCCTTCGATCACGGAGCCATACTGAGCCGCGGCTGGTGCTGGGGCGATAAAACCAAGCAACCAAGCCAGTGCGATTAGGAACGTCAGGAACTTTTTCATTGCTGCAAACCTCCATGGGCAGAAGCATACATCCTTACGGAAGGCTCCAAAACCCAGCAGCATAGAATCCTAAAGGTAGTTAAAACTCCCTGCCACCCAGAACACAAAATTCATTATGTTCTGTCCTAAGCAATCCTGATAGTGAATTTAGAATTCTGAATTTGGAATATAGGAGATATTTCCTAAATTCTATATTCTAGATTCTGTATTCAAGTACAGATTTGCTTAAGAGCAAAGCAAGGTTTATGGATTGATAGTTGTTTCCTATCATATTACTCTTTCGAGTCCTTGCTTCCATTGGTTCGCTAGGCGACCTTCTCGGCGACAACCGAGAGGGTGATGTGGAACATGGGATACCTGCTACCAGGCTCCATGAAAACTGCTAGGCTGACACTCGAGTTCAAGGCCCTTAGGCCTTCACCCTTGAGCCAGCTTTTTGCGTCCGCCCAAACGAAATCGTTCGCCTGGGGGAAACTGTCAGACCTTGCTGAAAAAACACCAATCACTATGTTCCTAGCTCCTGTTTCAAACCTGCTCGGCTTCCGAGATAAATCAGGTTTAACTCTACAGGATGCCATTGAATACCCACATCGTAGATACTCAGTTACATCCTGTAAAGACGTGTGCTTGGGACTTATACTAAACGAATAACTTCATTTAGCATCTTAAACAATCCATCAGGTCCTTCGCAGGGAAACTGCTCAGGATGATTCTGATGAATCACTTAAGGGAAAGACTCGATCCAACTTCGCTTTAAGCTACGCTGGAGAGTCTCGTTCGTGCTTGGTTATCCTTTGCTTCCAGTTTATCGGAAGGAAGGGAACACCCAAGGTGCACGAAACCTGTTTATGTTCTCGCCCGTCGCCTTTGCAGGTTCGGGGTGATGATGTCGGGTGGGTGGGAAATTGCCTCTAGCCCCCAATAGGACCGAGGCAGGAGCCGAGAAGTGCCCCTATAAATATGGATACTGGAATGACCCAGAGCCATTTGGGCACACTTTCCTCTTTCTTCTGGGCTGCCACAAGCACTGGTGCCATCGAAATGGCAGCCAGAGCCAGGTGACTTGTGAAGTGGTGCCGGCATCTGCGGCAATAGTTCGCCGCAAGATTGTTCTCATGCCCCTGAGGGCACATTTTCTGTGTCATGTTTCAACTCCTAACTTATTCCCACCCAACACCTTTCAAAAGACAACTGTTGTCCTCTAAAAGGTGCTGGGATTGGTTTTCAAAGAACGTGCTGCTTTGCTATATCATCCTCCTTCGCCAAGGCTTCGGAGGAACTACGTAAAACAGCTGGCGGGTAACGAATGGTAGATTCCTTACACTCCAGCTGTTTGCTGTCACCCTTCGCCAAGGCTACGGGCTGACACACTGCTATTGCTAAGTGTGGCCGATGGCCACACGAAGCTTCATCCCCCGACGCCAATGGCTATGGGGGACCCACCTTAGCTTTAGCGACGGTGGGGCGTAGTGTGGTAGGAGTTTGTATTAAATTTTGATACATAAAGTATACCACAATTAAGCGTAAAAGTCAAGTACTATGGGTTACCATATTGCTTGGAAAAGTGTTGTACCTTGAAAGTGAGCACGGCCTTAATTCGAGCCTTGAAAGCGACGCGTCTAGAAAATTTGATGTTTTTGTACAGGGGGATTCCTCACACACTTGATGAGGAGGGGGTGAAATCCCCCGCTAGAAAACTCAAATTTTTAGCTAAAGCTTTCACGCGAGAGAGTTTTTGGTTCTTTTGTCGGCACAAAAGAACAAAGAACACCCGCCTTGGCGGGAAAGGACAGATTCTGGACAAGCCCGCCTGCCAATAACTGGCATCGTCGGGCAGGCCAGAATGACAATAGATATAGATAGTGAATATAAGATAAGCCGTAGCTAGGTGTTAGCTTGACACATAAGGATTGAGTAGGCGAGAAAAGAGAATTTATTTCGGAAGGAGGAGTTGGAATTTGTCTTTGAGGGAGGTATTAGCCCAGACCCAAATGAGATCGTTATAGGTAATCAGGAGCACCAGAAACAACAGGAAAGCCATGCCTGAGCCGTGGATAATCTTTTCAATTCGGGGTGGGACACGTCGACGGGTGATTCCTTCAAACAGGACAAACACAAACCTTCCCCCATCAAGCGCGGGAAGGGGTAATATGTTCAAGAAAGCTAGGTTAAGGCTCAGCAAACCTACCAGCATTAGCACTGTCTGCCACCCAGCTTCGGTCGCTTTGTGGGTCATATAACCAATCCGGATGATCCCTCCCACCTCCTCGGGAGCTTCCCTTTTGACTACTAAGTCAGCAATCATCAAACCAAAACCTTCAACCATTTCACCCGTCAAGCGAAAAGCCTGGGTTGTTCCCACAATCGGCGCTTCCCAGAGTGGGTAGGATTTTATAGACACATCCGAAATCGTTTGAATACCCGTCGGTCCCTGTCCAACAGGAGGGTCTTTTCGAGGAGTCACGCGAGTGGTAAGCTCCTGTCCTTCTCGCTCATAAATAACCTCAGTTTCTTGGCCAGCTCTTTCTTTGATAATCCGTCCAAGCCTACGAGGGTCATTCACCTTCAAACCGTCCAACTTGATAAGGAAGTCACCCTCTCTCAACCCAGCCTGAGCTGCCGGCGAGTCAGCAGCAACTTTTTCGATTAAAACACGATCACTGACCACTGGACCTCCCACAGAATAAATGATACTGAAGGCGATTACTGCTAAAAGGAAGTTCATGGTAACTCCGGCGACGATAATTATCGCCCGCTTCCAGGGAACAAGGGAGGAAAAACTCCGAGGGTCATTGTCTACCTCAGGGCCATCTTCTCCAGTAAGTTTGACAAAACCACCAGCTGGAATGGCGTTGATAGAGTAAATCGTTTCTCCCTTTTTCTTACCAAATAATCTTGGAGGTAGTCCGAAACCAAACTCCTCGACTCTGACGTTAAAAAGTTTGGCCGTGAGGAAATGTCCCAGTTCATGGATAATAACCAAGAGTCCGAGAGCGAGAATGAATACGACAAGAGAAACAAGGTAGGTCATAGGGGTATTATAGCAAAGATATGGGTTCACTGTGGAGACCAGTTCACTGTTCACGGTAACATTTTCGTTCACTGCAGCTTCTGTGTACTGTGAACTGTGAACGTGTAGCTACCATAAACTCCTAAATCGTCATGATTTCTTTAGATTTTGCGTCTGCTAAGGTTGTGATTTGGGAATTGGCTTCGTCTATGACCTTTTGAAGACGGTCTTGCGTCCTCTTGTTGTCGTCCTCGCTAAGATCTTTGGATTTTTCCATACGGTCCAGAGCTTCAATAATTTCCCGTCTAATCTGGCGGACACTGACTTTAGCGTTTTCAGATCTGTCGTTAACCAGTTTAAGAAATTCTCGTCTCCTCTCTTCAGTCAAAGCCGGGATGCTCACTCGAACTACACCACTATCAGCGGTGGCTGAAAAACCCAGTCCTGCGTTACCAATAGCCTTGGCAATAGTATCTAGGAGTGAGGGGTCCCAAGGCTGGACTGTGAGAGTTTTTGGATCAGGAGCATTAATCGAACCTAGGTCTCTGAGATTAACAGTGGAGCCATAAGCATCGACCTTCACACCTTCAATAAGTCCGGTGTTCGCTCGACCAGTTCTCACCCCTGACAGTTCTGTCTTAAAAACTTCCAGGGTTTTGGTTATTTTTGTCTGAGCTTCTATAAGTATTTGTTCCATATACTATTCAAGTGTCATCCTGAGGCATAAGCCGAAGGATCTAGAGATTCTTCACCGGGTAAACCGGTTCAGAATGACACAATAACTACTCACCTAATGCAAAGCGAGTAATGCGTTTGACGCGTACATTCTCGCCTGTTTTGGCCACGGCCTCAGTAACCAAATCTTTAATTTTTTTACTTGGTTCCCGAATATAGTCCTGCTCCAAAAGGGCATCCACGTTTTCAGGATTCATGGCGGCTACCTGCATGGCAATCTCCTGAGCCAGACTTTTGAACTCATCAGTTCGCGCCACAAAGTCTGTTTCGCAGTTGATTTCCACCATTGAGGCAATTTTACCACCAGCGTGGGAGTAGGTTTCAATTACACCCTGGCTTGTTTCTCTTTCAGAGCGTTTTTCTGCTTTTGATAAACCGCTACTCTTCAGAATTTCCTCAGCCTTGGGTATATCTCCATCAGCCTCAATTAAGGCTCTGCGGCATTCCATAACCCCGGCACCGGTTTGCTCTCGAAGTTTACTAACTTGTTCTGCAGTTACGTCTGCCATCTTAACAGTATAGGTTATAGGTGGTAGGCCTTCGGCTCTGAGGCTCAGGCTCGAAGAGTTTTAGGTTGTAGGAGAAAGTAATTCACTACAACCTACTCACTACAAACTACAACCTATACTTGCTCCTCTGTTTCTTTTTGTTTATCAGCCTTAACTTTCTCGTCATGGTTAAATTCAGCATACCCTTCCTCAACCGCGTCAGCAATCGTCTTAACTATTACTTTAATAGCTCGTATTGCATCATCATTGGCAGGGATCACGTAATCTATCACAGTAGGGTCGCAATTGGTATCAACCACCCCCACAACGGTCACCCCAGTCTTTTTGGCTTCCCGAACAGCATTAATTTCTTTCTTAGTATCCAGGACAAAAAGCGCATCCGGAAGCTTTTCCAAACCCTTAAGTCCCCCAACGGCATTATTTAGCTTGTCTATATCACGAGCAATTAACAATTGTTCTCTTTTGGTATATTTTTCAAGATCACCCGACTCTTTTTGTTCTTCTAAGTTACTAAGCCGACTTAAAATCGCCCGCATAGTCTCGAAATTGGTCAGAGTTCCCCCTGTCCACCTTTTGGTAACATGCATCGCTCCAGCCCTGATGGCCTCTTCTTTGACAATGCTGGCACCTTGTTCTTTGGTAGAAACAAAAATTATTTTCCCCCCATGGGAAGCTAAATTTTTGAGAAAATTGGCCGCTTTTTCCAGCCGGTCGACAGTTTGCTCAAGATCAATCACGTGAATTCCTTCACGCTCAGTAAAAATATACGGCTGCATCTTGGGATGCCAACGCTTGGACTGGTGACCAAAGTGGACTCCTGCTTCAAGCAGGTCTTTCATTGAAGGTAGAACCATTTTTTTAAACCCCTTTCAAACCTCCACTTCACCACCCGTAGCTTTAGCGAAGGGTGGCCTGTTCAGACTACCCATAGCCTTTGCAAAGGGTAGAAGGAGCGAACAGACAAGTGTGAGAACTTTATTTGATAATGTCGGGATTGTAGCAAGGAAATTAGGATAAATCAAGGGTAAGAAAAAAGAGGTCGCAACTTGCGCGACCTAATTAAGAAATTTTGTGGGTCCCTTCTTCTGTGTCAGGAAAACTCAATCTAAAGCCGGCATGGTCTGCTACCTGAACCGTGGCTGAACGCTCCCCAGGAGTAAGAGCAATTGAGTTAATGACTTTCGGCAGAGTCCGGTTAGCCACATAACGATAGTTCACCACAATCCGCTCTAATCTCCCACCCTCATCAAAAAACAGCTTTACATTTTCAAACTCAACTAGGAGTCCTGGGAATTGAAACCGAGCCTTTCCGAGCTCTTTACCCTCTGACCTTCCACTGCTTACTTTTCCGTAAGAGATGCAGGACCGAGCAGTTGGTTCACAAAGTCCCATTGTGGGAGCGGAAAAACGAAATCTTCTACTCGTTCCCTGATAGTCTAAGACCAGCTCCAAAGTCAGAAACCTAAGAAATCTCTCAGGAAGGGATCCCAACTGAACCGGAATTTTCATTTGTTGTAATCCTGGCATACTATCCCCTCTCTATCTCCGCATTAAATAGTACTCTTTTGACCAAGGAAAACAATATACCAAGTAGTTTTCCTCACCAGTAAACCTGCCAATTTGATGATTGAATTCCACATATAGTGATGATAATATGAGTTCATGAATGTTGATGAACAGACATTCCTAATAAAGTCTGTGGAATGTCTCGAAGGAGCCGGGAGCGAATACGCGAACGGCCGATACAACAACTGCGCCAACCGCTGTTACTACGCCTGCTTTCAGGCCGCGGTCTACGCCCTGGCGAGTGCCGGTATCCGCCCCACGATGCAATGGGGGCACGGCTTTGTGCAGGCGCAATTCATCGGGGAGTTGATCAACCGCCAAAAGCGGTATCCGACCGACGTCCGCGATGTCTTGGAGCGAACCTACGCTCTGCGGGAGACCGCCGACTATGAAGTGGGGCATGTCTCAAACACCCAGGCCAGTCGGGCTTTGCGAAGGGCGCGGACGTTTGTGACCGCAATCCAGGTGAGAGGGGCTGAGAGATCATGACCACAGCAGTAACTGACACCCATGTTCAGCGAGCCATCAGCGAGCTGCAAGCCGTCATCACAGAGCGCTATCCGACAGCAACCTTCGACGTAACCGCCGGTGAGGATGAGCCCACCGCCATTCACCTGCGTACTACCGTGGATCTCGACGACCCGGATGAGGTTCTTGATCTGGTTATCGATCGCGTCCTCGCCTTCCAGGTCGAGCAAGGCATTCCCGTGCACGTGATTCCCCTGCGAACCCCAAAACGTTTGGCCCAGCTTCTGAAGCAAACATCCGCTCAACAGACTCCCGCCGCGCTGATCGGTGTCGATGTCCAGTGAGCCACGACAACTGAATCGCAACCTAGCTCCTATTTCAAACCTGCTCGGCTTCCGAGATATGTCAGGTGTGACTCTACAGGATACCAAAGTACTCTTTTAACTACGGAAAACAATATAGAAAAATAAGAAAACCGCAGGCGTTAAGCTGCGGTTGGGGCAAGGAGTGGAAACTCGAATTCTAGTCTAAGCATACAGCTAGCAGCTGGATCAACATATATATTAACCCAGGCTGTGTGACCATCAAGGCTTGGTATTACCAGTTCTTTGAGATGAACATGCATTACCTGACTAATAACCCACTCAGGGTTTTTCCCAGACACCTGTGTGATTACCATCTTAGGTAACCATTCTATCTTCACCCCAGAAAGAACAAGGCGTGCAAACTCACCTGTCGGAGTAGTCACACATGTGACTCCCTTAAAACTTACTGTTGTGCCTCCCCCACCAAGACTAACCCAAGGCAGTCTCCCAATCGGGAGCTTCTTGCCAAAGGTAATGTTTACTACGTTGTCGGGGTCTGCCGAACCTTCAAGTGTGGCTTCTTCAATAGTTGCTCCGCTGATATAGTTCATCAACCTAACAACGGCTGTCAAAAGATTGGCAATTTGTCCCTGGTATTTTGGCATCACACTTACCCTTCTCTTGGGCACACTATCACTCATATAAAGGCTGCCTGTAAATCCAGAAGACCGGTCCCTAAACCAGGAATCTGAACATCGTGTTCGGAAGAAATGGTAGATTCTGTTACTGTTCGCAAAACCACCTTTAATCTTAACCCACTATTAGGAAGTACCTGGACCTCACTGAGTATGTTACGAGAGTTTCCCGGCACTACCTTCAAAACTCGTAAGCTAAGTACCACTTCGGCATGGGTAATTCTTCCTTCCCAGTTAACAAAGACATCAACATGCTCAATATCCAAGTTCCAAGGTCCTAGAGGAGCCGGGATAGAAAGGTTTCGTAGATAACGACCCCGCTCTATAGGAGGTGGTCCAGTATCCGCCTCTTTATGAGAATAATCTAAGGTGCAGGAAAAACCCCTCGACCTTTCCTCTTTAGGTGCTGAAGATCTAAAAGACAAAGTCAGACCCAGGCGAGGACATTGGTCGAATCGATAACCACTCATTGCACCCTCCTTACTAAGGTCAAATTATACACTACCAAGGCAACTTTGAGACGCCGATGCACAAAACATAAATATTTAAGGTGACACCTTCGCGAAGGTGTCACCTTTGAAAAAGGAAAACTTTAGAGGCCGAGGATTTCTTTTAATTCGTCTTGTAGAGATTTGCGGAGCGTAGCAACGTCCCGCGTAGCCTCTGGCGAAGTGGGAGAGGGTTTTGAAACCTTGGAGGCGATTTGCTTGTTTTCTTCTTTTTTCTTAGAAACATATATTACCCCTTCTTTGGACGTATTAGATTCTTCGCTACCACCCAGAATGACAGGAGTAGGGTTTTTCAAGCTCGTGAAATTGAGGGGGCGGTCTTGTTGATACGGAATCCCGAGTCGGAGGGCGATTTCCGCTTTCTGAAGTTCACACCCAAGATCAACCGCGTGGGAAGGTAAATTCACCAAATCCCAATCAAATATCTGCCAGTAGACCGCCTTGGCAGTGGGACCATGGAAAATTTTCAACTGTGTCTGCATATCAGGGGTAAAAAGTTTGGCCACGATTTGTTTGGTTTTTTCATCGGTATCGACTAACCAATTGCCCCGAGGATCCTCTTGAAAATGCATAGTTGGAGAATAACCTAGCTCTTTGAGATAGTATTTTTCCAGCAATTCCTGCATCGTTTTCCAGTCATCGCTATAAATATGCGCGCTATGAGTAATGGTTACACAAGGCCCAAGTGGGTAGCCTGCGCTATCGGCAATTTCTTTTTGCATTTTGCGTGCCGCAAACATATTCCGAGGCCAGCCGTGAAACATATCTTGGGAACGGAAGTGGGCTGTCAGAAAAAATTTACTATCCTGGACACCACATACGATTTGCGTCAAGCACGGCGTGTCACCATTGTTAACCTTTGACCAGTCTTCCGAGACTTTTGGCGTAACCGCAATCATTTTCTTCGAATCGGGTCTGGTTTGAAGCAATTTTTTGATGTTTTCTATCTGATCTATCCCATTGTGGTCACGCAGGCGCTCGCCATAGTTGTAGGCCATATCCGGTAGACGCCGTGCGGTCATCCATTCGGGATAATAGGCCAGCAGCTCAGCTTTGGAAAACGGGAGGTATTCAGGAAAGTAAACGCTGTCACTATCTTCATCCGTTACCACAGCAGTAAGATTGAGAATTTCTTTAAGTTCATTAGTAGAGGCATAGCGGGTGGTTTTTATTCGTCCGTAGTTATTAATAGTGTTTACAATTTTCAACCAAGTTTGAGCAACTGTTTTACCCGCAACTCTGAATCCTACTTGCTCTGATGGTAAAAACTTAACATCCGGCTCACTAGCTGGAAACACTTCTGGCTTAGTGGCAAAAGGTGGTTTGTAAGGCAAGGTTTTGACAAACGCCGCGATTTCTTCTCTAGTCTTGCGTCTCATATCAAGGAGCTCAATACTTTCTCGAAATTTATTAACTGCAACGAGTGGGATTTCTTTTTCTATTTCTCCGCGTGAGCCGATAATTTGGCGATTATCATCAATCCCATTTTTCATAAAATTCACAAAGGCTGATCCTGAAGAGCTCATATCCATCCCCCACATCACAATGTAGCGGATGGAGGGGTTGGCCCAGACATTACGAATAACGTGGTTAATCCCTGCAGCACTGTAGAGGTTACCAATGGCACAATATTCTTTTGGGTCTAGAATATCCCGAATTAAGTCTCTTTCACTCCATAGAGTCGCTACCCCCACGTAATGGTCAGGGTTACCGACGCGGAGAATCTTTTCATATAAAATGGGCCACGTTTCAGTTCGATTCATAAGTTCACTGTAGATGCAAGTTCACGGTTCACAGTAATTGTTTTCGCTCTCTGGGAACTGTTAACTGTGAACCCATAACTACATTTTTATCTCCTGACAAAGTCTACTTAACTCTGGCTTTTCGTCATTCTGATATGGATTGCCCTCACCTTGCTCTTCAGAATCAATAAACTCAAAATATACTTGGGCAATCGATAAACCGGGTTGCAATAGAACTGGTTTGGCACTTAGATTTTTTATCTCCAAACAAATTTTGCCAACATGTCCAGGCTGAATAAGTTCAGCACCAAAGTCAACCAGTAAACCTAACCTGGCCGTACTCGAACGGCTAGAGATATGCCCAATCAAGTAATTAGGCAACTCGATATATTCTTTGGTATTGATCAAAACGAACTCACCGGGAAGAAGATGGAAATCCTTACCAAGCTTTCTTTCGTCTCCGGTATCTGGATAAACGGCGATGTCGTCAAGCTGAAGATTGTAACTACAGTCCCCCAGCAAAGACTGATCGAAAGGCGCTATCTTTATTTTCTGCGCGTTAAACAAACGCTGTATTGTTTGCTTACTTAGAACCATAACTAAACCATTCTAACCTAAGCTTGCACCATTAACAATTTGTTCAAGTATTTCTTATTAATTCATGAGCTACGCTAGGAATCGCTTCTATCTTTTCAAGGCGGTTTTCGTGATCTTCAGATCGCCCGTTGAGAATGGTCTTATCTTCACGGGCAGCTCTTAGTTCCCCCATTACTCGGTCAAAACCGGAAAGCATGTCCGATCTTAAAGAGTTAATACTCTCCTCTAGCTCATGTTTGGTAGCAAATATTGTACTGAAATATTCTGCAAGTTTTCTAAGATCTTTTATCGACAACATAGTTTTAATTTAGCAAAAGTCAAAACTATAAACAATAAGATACCATAACTGAGCAGTGGTTTACTTTTTATCAAACTCTTGGGATAGCTTTGAGGCAGTGGGGCCTTTTTGCCCTGCGTATTTAGCGTCTTTTTTCTTTCGGTAAGGGGTCTCAGCTGGGCTGCTTAAATACTCAAAAGTAAACGAGCACACCCGCATTCCCGGATAAAGAGCGACGGGCATGACGCCGATATTGCCTAGTTCCATGACGGGTTGACCATCGAAACCTGGATCAAAACGGGCTGCCGTCGAATGAACCACGATCCCCAATCTTCCCAAGCTGCTTCGTCCCTCCAGACGGGCGAGCATGTCGTCCGCAAGGCCAAGGGTTTCGACAGTGTAAGCAATGGCAAACTCTCCAGGACGCATAATAAAAGCCTCGCCGTCAGGGACAATGATTTCTTTCATATATTCAGCTGTTGGTTTACCGTTTTTGGGGTCGATAAATGGGTATTTTGAGTGTTCAAATATCATGAAATTGTTGGCTAGATGAAAGTCTACGGAACATGGACCCAACTGCTCAGTATAGTCAGGTTTTGGGGTAATCGCAATTTTTCCGGATTCTAGATGTTTTTTAATATCAGCATCACTTAGTACCATTTTGTTAGGTTATAGGTGGTAGGTTTTAGGTTATAGGGGACATAATTTCCTACAACCTACTTACTACAAACTACAACCTCCTC
>MHDB01000023.1:0-10061 GCA_001816835.1 Candidatus Woykebacteria bacterium RIFCSPLOWO2_01_FULL_43_14
CAAGCCTTTCGTGGTAATCTTTTGGGTCCACCTCGTATATTTTGGAAAAAAGGTCAAATGTGTCCTGAGGTGGGAGATGGTACCAGAGTTGGGGTCGTTGGCCGAAGACTGAACCGATTTTGAAAGCCAAAGTTTGTCTTTTTTCCCAAGGTGTCATCCCTAGGACCGAGACTTTACCGCTGGTGGGGTAGAGAATACCGGTTAAGACTTTGATAGTTGTAGATTTACCCGCGCCGTTCGGGCCAATAAAGGCTATAATTTCACCTTTACTTACCTCAAAGGAGATATCGTTGATTGCCGAGACTTTTTCAAACTTAGGATTAAGAAGAGTCCTGATAGCTCCCCCAAAACCGCTTTCTTTACGCTTGACTAAGAAGTCCTTGTTTAAATTTTTAACAGATATGATTGTTTCAGCCATTTTTGGTAAGATCCATGTAGATATTTTAGCATCATATGGACAAAACCTACACTCTACAACAAACCAAACTTTTGGCAGAAGAAATCGCCAAGAGAATAAAAAAGAAAAATTTTCCTAATGTCGTTGGTTTAACTGGAGATCTTGGTTCTGGTAAAACGACTTTTGTGTCGTTTCTGGCCGCATCCCTAGGCATTGAAAAAAGAATTCTGTCCCCCACCTTCGTGATTACCAGGGAATACCCTTTTGACGACCAACTTGGGAGGTCGATGAAACTATATCACATTGATTTATACAGACTTGATAAGGAAAGCGCGTCTGAGATTGGTTTGCAGGAATTGCTAGGAGATGAGCAAGCGGTACTAGTAATAGAGTGGGCTGAAAAAGTCCGAGATTTACTTCCACCAAACACATTCTGGATGAACTTCGAGTTCATCGATCAGGATAGAAGAAAGATCACTACACTCTAAATCCGCACATTGAAAGGTGAATATCGTGAAAATAGGGGAGAGGTCCAAGTGGGTGCTTCTTTGTTTGGTCTTACTCGGTTTACTGGTTCCGAGTATTGGATACAGTGCCCCATCAGAGGTAGTGGAAAATATTAGTCGCAAGATTGTTTTCCAGAGAGATAATGATCTTTTTATAGTCGGCGAGAATGGTGAAGGTTTAACAAGGCTTTTACCTAATATGGATATCTTCGATATTAAGTGGGGTAACGAGGGAACTACTTTTATGTTCGAAGGAGCCGGGAGACAAGAGATAGGTTTTTATGATTATGTGTTTGAGGAGAGTGGTAAGCTGCTCAGCAAACTAAGGAAACCAGCCTCCCCATCGCGTAGCTACACCTGGCCATCGCCTCGGGGCAACTTTTATGTTGAGGTGACGGAATATTCAGAACCCCTCTGGACAATTGGGCTCCCGGATACCTTTATCCATCAGGTGTTGGTAAAGAGGAAAAACGGGGAGCTGATTGGAGAGCTGAGTCAGAGGGCATATGTAGGCGTAACCTGGTCCGATAGAGAGGACAAGCTGGTCTTTTTTACCATGGGCCCGGACTGTGCAGATAGAACTAAGCACTGCCAGCAATTTGTCAATGTCTATTCCCTAGAGACGGGTAGTATAACCCAATTTGAAGGCCTGATTAACTACCCGCTTAGCTTCCTGAAAAATGGGAGTAAACTCTTTTATTTTCCTATCAACAACATCCCGGGGATTGCTGATCTGGAAACTGGGCAGACGACCATGCTTGAGGGGATTGAGATGTACTACCCCTCAGAGGGTATCCCTGAGGGCATGTTTAAGTTGGCCGAAGCAGGCACAAAAGTAGTTTTTGGGACGGTTAGCTTCAACGCCCCTCAATACAAATTAAGAGATGGCGTCTATGTTTATGACATTGAGACTGGCAGAGTTACTAATTTAGCCCTTGACTCGATTTCCAAGTTTGACCTCGTGGGAGAGACGGTTGCATATAGCGGGTACAGGAAACCGGGATTATTTGTTACCAGCTTAAACGGTGGGGTTACGCAGAAAATCGTTTCGGGGAATGTGGATGGTATTATCAGCATCCAACCGAGGATACCGGCGCATAAATACAAAAACCGCCGCGTCCTAGTCCTAGCGCAAGGAATCGGTACTCAGATTCTTGATGGATCAACACCGGAAGATATTCTTCCCGAACTTTGGCCGATTATTAGAGAAGCGGTTAACAGAGGTATCTACCAAGATGTGATTGTCTATAGTTACAGCAGTGGGCAGATGGAAGGAGGCAGTTGGGTACCCAATAAGGGTGATCCAGATGCTAGTTTCCAAAGCATCCAGGCTAGCGTACTCACCTTTGTTAATATGCTTAGTAAATATGCGACCGTGCATAGAGGTGTGACTTATGACTTTCTGGGCCATAGTCTTGGTGGGAAGGTAATGTGGGAATCCTTAAAGCTGTATTTGAATATAAAACCCGCAAATCCCCCAGACCTTTTTAGTATTGGTAAAGTTATAACCCTAGCCGCCCCAATCAACGGTGTTCACTACGATTTTGAAATCCAGACAGTGATGGCGGTGTACCACTCGTTGCTTAGCATGCGGCTTGTTAACGAGCTGTCAGTAGCTGAGATACTTGACACGGAGGCTTTTAAAGAATTAAATATAGAGGCATTAGACGGATATACGCAGAGACTGACTGCAGAACAAAACTTTGCATTTTATAAGCAATCTAAGTTGCGTAATATAGATGTATTTACTTTTGGGTCTTTCGATGATTGTGTAGTAAGGTATTCATATGACTACCCTACTAAAGATAGTCTCCTGCCGAATTCTGGTATGCTGTATTATAATCTTGGGAGAGGTTTGCCAGGTGTACCTGTGTCCTCATGCTCACTGATAGAGGGGATCTACAACGGCGAGATTTGGCAAATAACTCGTATAATTGAATCAGGAGGAGACATTAACAAACTTGTTGGACATAGCCAGTTAATGACACATATGCAGCCTTATATGGACTTAAGGGATATACTTATAAGTAGTTCGCAACCGCATAGAGGTCAAAGAAATAACTAACATGGAAAATATGTAACTTAATATATGATCGAAAATTCTAAGGTGCTATCAAAAAAAAGTTACAGAAATAAAATTGTAGTTGCAATTATAGTTACAATACTTGTAGTCTTTATTCTGTATAGACCTTTATACTACCTAGTCGCTTCGCTGATTTTATTTAAGGCATTTGATCTTTACAGATTACCTTGGTAAATAAATCTTGTTATCAGCCTGAATAACTTTTAACCCTCTCCTTAAAGAGAGGGTTCTTTTATGGATTAGTTTTTAATAGGTAATCAGTTGCTCAGAAAAACTCATATTGGTACTGTAGGGTGTTGATGAGATAAAGGAGTTTTAACATAGAGGCTAAATAATGTATACTACGAGAAGGGTGTAGTAGATAGTCTTTTCTAATGCTCCTTAGGTAGCACCATTTGAACACCTATAGTATAATGATAGTATGAACTTACCTTTTATAAAGCAAGAAAAACATTTCTCGCTAGAGTCACTTGAATCGTATGACGATCATAAGCTCGTGGCTTCTTTTTATTCTCCTAAAACAAACCTAAAAGGGTTTGTGGCTATTCATAGGGGTGGCTTGACCAGACCAGCTTTTGGTGCCACTCGAATTTGGCACTATGACTCGGAGGAAGAAGCGCTACAGGACTCTCTCAAACTGTCAAAAACAATGACTTATAAACTTGCAATGGCTCAGCTTAAATATGGAGGAGCAAAGGCTGTTATTATCAGTCCAAACCTCAAAGCAAAAGAAAAACAGATACTACTTAGGTCCTATGGGAATTGGCTAAATTATCTCGCCGGACACCTTATCACTGGGGCTGACGTAGGGATTGACCCAAAAGACCTAGAGATCTTAGCTAGCGAATATAAAGGAATTGTTGGTCGAACAACAGATGCGGTAAAATTCACTTCTCTGGGCGTGTTTTACTCTATTGAGTTAACTCTCAAAGAACTTTATGGATCTGAAGACATTGCAGGAAAGCGTTTCTCTATCCAGGGAGTAGGTAAGGTAGGGTTAGAACTACTCAAAATGCTTGATTCTCAAGCTGAGAAGATTTATATCTCTGATATTGATCGTGGTCGTCTTAACATGGTGAGGAAGCAGTTCCCAAATGTAGAAATCACTAGTCCTAAAGAGATTCATAAACAAAAAGTAGATATCTTTTCTCCCTGTGCCTTAAGTAACGCTATCAACAGGAACAATGTTTCCTCACTTGGATGTAAAGCAATTGTAGGTAGTGCTAACAGCCAATTGGAGGGTCATGAGACTGGTGAGGTGCTTAATCGTATTGGTATTCTCTACGCACCTGACTATATAGTGAATGCTGGTGGAGTGATTGCAGTAGTTGATGAGTATGAAAACCCTCGGTACTCTGAAAAGAGAATCCTTGATAAGGTGAAGAATATCAAAGAGACACTTAGAGTAGTCTTTGCAGCTAGCAAAAGCCAAAACAAAGCTACCAATATCACCGCAGATGAACAAGCAGAGAAGGTTTTTAATAAGATTGTATAATTATGTACTTAGGTTTTCAGAGTATAGAAGAACTAGAAGATGCCTTACGCACTCAACCCGAGAGCTTTTGGCTTGAGAGGGGTGAAAAACGTGCCTTAGAACTCTTCCATGCAGCAGCTGAACGCGTTCCCGCCTACAAAGATTTTCTTGCCAAGAATACTATAGATCATACCAAAATCCAGACGATGCCTGATTTTAAGTCAGTACCCACTGTTGATAAGAATAACTACATAGGAGCTTATTCTCGGGAACAACTGTGTTGGGACGGGAAGTTCAAGGAATCTCAATGGACGATATCTGCCACTTCAGGTTCTACCGGAGAACCGTTTTATTTTCCTCGTAACAACACCCAAATACTCCAATATGCCCTGACGGCCGAGCTGTTTCTGCGCAGCAACTTTGATGTGGCGAACAAGAGTACGCTCTACATCATTGGATTTCCTATGGGTGTCTGGATTGGTGGTGTATTCTCCTATCAAGCAGTACACACCGTGGTAGGTCGTTCCAAGTGTCCGCTTAGTATAATTACTCCAGGAATCAACAAGGCAGAGATACTTAAAGCGGTCCAGAACCTTGGAAAAGAGTTTGACCAGATTATTATAGGCAGCTACGGTCCGTTTCTCAAGGATGTGGTTGATGATGGTCTCAATAAGGGTGTTAACTGGAATGATTACAAACTTGGAGTGATATTTGCTGCTGAGGGGTTTAGTGAAGAGTTTCGCGACTATATAGTAGAGAAAATGGGCTTAGCAAATGAGTACAAGGACACTCTTAATATCTATGGGACAGTGGATCTTGGAACAATGGCACATGAGACTCCATTATCAGTGCTTATTCGAAGATTAGCCGTTAATAATAAAGATCTTTTCTCTGAGCTTTTTGGAGATATTTTCAAACTTCCCACACTTACTCAGTTTATCCCTGAGATGTTTTATTTTGAAGATGTAGGTGATGACTTGATTTGCACTGCTGATAGTGGCTACCCACTAGTTCGCTACGATCTTAAGGATCATGGTGGGGTTATAAAGTTAGAAGATGTAAAAAAGAAAGTAACGGCGAGTGGGGTTGACTTAAAAGATGTGTGTGCCAAAGGTAATATCAACTCAACTCTCTGGAATCTCCCGTTTGTTCATGTGTATGAACGAAGTGATTTTTCGGTTAGTTTCTTTGCATTTCAGGTTTATCCGGAAACAGTGCGAAAAGCGATCCAAGACCCATCTATTGCAGAGAGCATAACGGGTAAGTTCACAATGATGGTCAAATACGATGAGCAAAAGAATCAGTACTTGGAAATCAATGTCGAGCTTAAGCAGAATATTACAGAAACCGACCTAATCAAGGAACTTGTTAGAGACCTTGTTATGAATAGACTTCTTCAAGAGAGCTCAGAGTATCGTAAAACTACTGAAGAATTCCCAGGTAAAACTATACCAAAAATTGTTTTCTGGCCATACGAGGACCCAACCTATTTCCGTCCGGGCACAAAACAGAAGTGGGTGAGTAAAGGTTAATATGAGTAATCTTATCAAGCCATTAATTCTCTATGAAGGTAGTTATACAGAAGCTGACCTAGAAGCTTTTAAGTCTAAGAACAAGATTTGGAAAATAGTAGATATTTACAAAAAGCAGTTATTCGAGCTTTTTGAGACTCAGAACCCCCACTTGAGGGTAGAACCCAATTTTCAAGACAAGGTCGAAGAGTTTATTATTGATAAAACTAGAGATGGCGATCGGGTATTGGGCAATTGGGTATATTTTCCGTGGAATGGATTTCTTATCCATATCCTACCTGAGGAAGATTATGAACGAGTACGAACCAATAGGAATAGAAACCTCATCACCGAAGATGAGCAGAGAAAATTAAAAGATTTTGAAGTAGGGGTGGTTGGGTTATCAGTTGGAAATAATGTGGCTGTAGGACTTGCATATTGTGGTATTTCCCAGACTATCAAGCTAGCTGAATATGATACTCTTCGTACTAGTAATCTGAATCGATTGCGTGCTCCATTAATGAGTATGGGGTCACCTAAAATCAATTTAGCCGCACAGCAAATTTATGAGATCAGTCCCTATTCAAAAGTAGAATTATTTTCACATGGGTTAAAAAAGGATACCTTAGATGCATTTTTCACAGAAAGCCCAAAAATACGTCTTGTTTTCGATGAGATAGATGACTTTGAGATGAAGATTAGGATTAGACATAAGGCAAGAGAACTTCGAGTACCTGTAATAATGCTAACTAATTTAGGTGACTCTTTCTTGGTTGATGTGGAGCGCTACGACCAAGATCCCCAACTTGAAATTTTTAATGGTTTACTAGGGAATGTACCAGAAGAAGTTCTTAAAGTATCTATAACTGAAAAAGATAAAGTAAAATATGCTATTCAATTTGTTGGGTTAGATAATGTACCTACTCGAGCACTTGGGTCTCTTTTGGAGATTAATAGGACAATTGTTAGTAGACCCCAGCTTTATAGTACAGTTACAATTTCAGGTGGAGTAGGGGCTTATTTGGTACGAAAAATAGCTATGGGTGAGAACGTGAAGAGTGGTCGGAGACGAGTTTCTCTAAATGAAGTTTTCGATCTTACTGAAGATACTTCCCAGCGGACTAGTTTTATAGAAAAAATTAAAGGAGTTCTTGGTGCTTAATATGCAAGGAGACAACTACAACGCTTGGAATATTAAAGAGACTGACTTTCCAAAAAAGGAAAGCATTGAAAAAAAGATTGAATTTATCATTGGGTACGGAATTCTAGCCCCCTCAACACATAATACCCAACCCTGGGTGTTTAAGATTAGAGATAAAAAACTTGAAATACACCCCGATTGGAATTATCGACTCAAAGAATCCGATCCATCTGATAGTAGTCTCTTTTTTAGCCTTGGGTGTTGCACTACCAATATTGAATTGGCTTCAAAATACTTTGACCTAAGTACTAGTGTTAAATTAGAAGAAACACCAAGGAAGGGATGCCATATAACCTTAAGTTTTGAAGAAAAAAATAAAACTGAAGGGCATGTAGATCTTTTCCAGCTCATACCGTATAGATTTTCTAATAAGATGCCTTATTTAGAGCAAGCGATAAGTCCTGAAGCCCTTAAAAAGCTTCTTGGTTACAATAGTAAAGATGTTGGGGTAGATATTATTGCTAACAAGGAAACTCTGAAGTCTCTTGCTGTATTACATAGCTATGCTACAGTAAAGGCGTTTACTAACAGAAACTTCAGGAAGGAGCTGACTAATTGGCTAAGAACAAACTTTTCCGCAAGCTATGATGGTATGCCTGGATTTACTATGGGTGCTAGTGCATTTGCTTCGATTCTAAGCAAGAGTATTATTGGCATTTTGCCAAGCAAATTAGTGGGTGAGAAGGAAAAAAGTTTGGTTTTATCCTCGAGCGCGGTTGGGGTATTAACGACTACTTCTAATACGCCCCAAGATTGGGTAAATGCCGGAAGAGTTTATGAATATATAGCGCTAGAAGCAATTAAGAACAAACTTTATATGACTCCAATTGCTGCGATATCGAAGGATACTGATTCTGTGAGTAAGCTTAAGGACATACATCAGCTCAAGAACAAATTTGTTCAGTTATTGTTTCGAATTGGTTATAGTAATGCGAAAGAGTATCATACCCCACGTAGAAGAGCTAATGTAATATAATATGGAACTTCTAATAACTGCCATAACAGCATTCACGGGTTTTATCCTTTCATCTTTCGCATACCTGAAAAATCGTAAAAGTGCCACCAATGTTTACTTCGCTTTACTGCTGTTAGCTATTAGTCTGTACCCTGTGTTTAATTACCTATCATTACATTCAGATACTGACGCGTCTTCATTTCTTTGGGCAAAGTTTATACTTTATACTGCTATCCCAGCTGGTCCCCTCTTTTATCTTTTTGTGACCTCTTTTCCGAATCCCCAATTTATAATCCATAGGAGAATTTTTTATCTAGTATCTTTATGGGTTGTGTTGAACCTAATATTCACAAACCTAAACTTAATATTTAGCTCTGTAAGAATAGAAAATGGGGCTCCTCAGATTCAGCCTGGCAATGCGGTGGCCTCGTTTGGAATACTTCAGGTACTAACTATACTGGTAGGGGCGGGAATTCTGATCACTAAGTATAGGAAATCTAGAGGGTTGCTGAGGTTACAGTTGAGATATATCACTTTTGGAATCTTAAGTAGCTTTGGCCTTACACTTTTTTCTACGTTACTACTCCCATTAGTCTTTAATGTAACAATACTCCTTCCCATAAGTCCTATCTTTTTGTTAATTGCTGGTATTTCGATTTC
The DNA here is from genome assembly GCA_001816835.1 of Candidatus Woykebacteria bacterium RIFCSPLOWO2_01_FULL_43_14. GTDB lineage: Bacteria > Patescibacteriota > Microgenomatia > Woykebacterales > 2-01-FULL-43-14 > 2-01-FULL-43-14. Next base: position 8,788 of record MHDB01000023.1, read on the forward strand.
CTATTCAATCCTTAGACATCGCTTAATGGATATTAGATTAGTGGTAGCTCGATCTATTGCATATTTGATGTTAGTAACACTGCTAGGTATTTTCTACTCTGGGGCAACATTTATAGTTAGTTCCTTCGTACTAAAAGAATCCCTGAGAGCTAACCAACTTGTTATTTCAACATTCATAACACTTATAATTGCCTTCACATTCCAACCTCTTCGTAGATACTTAGAGATTATAACGGATAAAATATTTTTCAAGGGCGCTTATGATAGCGATGACTTACTTAACCGTTTAACTAGGATTATGGCTACGAACATATCGTTGAAGGAAATTGCCCAGAGGTTGCTTAAGGAGATGTTGGGTCAGATGCGGATTAGTAGAGGAGTTTTCATTCTTACAGAGGCAGATAACATATTTGATATGGAAGCAGTAGGTTTTCAAGATACAGCTAAGTTTTCCCAAATAGACATTATGTCGCTTATTGACGAGCAAAAGATGTTGGTGTTTGAGGAATTGGAAGAAGGACAGATTAAAGACATAATGCGTAAGATGGACATCACTGTCGCTGCGCCTCTTAAATCAGGCAATGAGGAAATCGGTATCCTTTTCCTGGGGGAAAAACTCTCCGGGGATATTTATTCTGATCAGGATCTGAAACTCCTGGAGATATTTATCCCAGAAGCATCGATCGCGATCCAGAACGCGCAGGCATATGAAGAAATAAGGCGATTCAACATCACCTTGAAGGAGGAAATCAACAAAGCCACCGCTGAGCTCAAAAACGCCAACTTCAAACTCCAGGAACTCGACAAGCTCAAGGACGAATTTGTTTCTGTCGCTTCCCACGACCTTCGCACGCCTATGACGGCTATAAAGTACTATCTTTGGCTCATCTTAAAAGGCAAGAAGATAGACGAGGCCAAGACAAAGTTCTATCTAGAGCGCTCCTACACCTCTTCAGAGCGTATGCTCACGCTCATCAACGATCTACTTAACGTATCCCGTATCGAAAGCGGTAGAATCAAGCTCAACCTCGCTCCGATGAAGCTTGAGGACACTATTCAAGAGCTTATGGATGAGATGCAGTCCAAAGCCACTGAAAAAGGGATCAGCCTTAATTTCCTCCACCCCACCGGACCGTTGCCGATGGCGATGGCTGACGCTGAGCGATTTCCCGAAATACTCCAAAATCTGGTCGGTAACGCGCTTAAGTTTACGATGGCCAGTGGTCGGGTGAGTGTTGATGTCAAAGAAAAAGACAACATGATTGAAATAAGTG
>MHDB01000023.1:10076-20836 GCA_001816835.1 Candidatus Woykebacteria bacterium RIFCSPLOWO2_01_FULL_43_14
TGGGGATAAGACAAGAAGACATGCCGAAGCTATTTACCAAGTTTGGCCGACTTGACAGCTCGTATGTCGCGGCGGCGACCAATGGTGGGACTGGGCTGGGGTTGTACATCACCAAAAATCTAATAGAATTACATGGTGGTAAGATCTGGGTAACCTCAGAGGTTGGTAAAGGCACAACATTTATTTTCACTCTTAAAATAGCCACTCCCGAGGATCTAGTCAAAAAGCCTGAAACACTGCCTATGGAAGGAGCCTACTTTGCCCCACCGAGCTAGAAAAGGTTGTAGTTTGTAGGGAGTAGGTTGTAGATGAAACTACTTATAGATACGACGCAAGTTAGAAAAGCGATTGTTACTTTGGAAAATGGTGAAAAAGTAACCAAAGAAGGGTCGGACCTTTTGGTTCTTATTGCCCAAGTTTTGGAAGAAAACGACCTTAAGTTGGCAGATTTGGAAGAAATACAAGTCAAGCAGGGTCCGGGGTCATATACAGGTATAAGAATTGGGACCGCAGTAGCTAACGCCTTAAATTTTTCTCTAGGAAAAGAAAAAGTAATACTGCCAAAATACGAGTAGTTATTATTCGAAAGTTTTCAGCCCAAAAAGAAGAGCCGGCTCTAGTTTAGGCGACGGCTCCGATGGGTTGGTGGCTGATATTTCTCGCTCCGGGATAAGATATTAAAACAAGTCTCTCGAAATCGCTAAGATCTCGATTAGGCGTGACTTGAAAGCGAAGTTGGTGAGTTTCAATCTCAGGTGAGGAGGCTTCACCATCCCCGTCCTTTTTGACTTCAACTTCAAACGTAATCAAAAAGTCTCTAAAAGTGCCCCCACTTACACTGGTTTTCATTTGCTCCCCTCTCTTGAGAACACTATCTAAAAACAAAAAACCGCCTGTCCCGGGTAGGGAGTAGCGGATCTGTTAGGTAGACAATGTCTCAGACATGCTCAGATTATATCAACTAAAAAGACCCTTGTCAAACCACTAGATGTAGTATTTGGTAGATGTACCAAACACAATTACTTGGTTGCGGAAATGATGACGTTAAAACTAGGCGTTTTATGCTGAGGTTTTCTGAGAGTTACACTTTTAAAACATTTTCTAAGTTTGTTTACAAAAAGATTTTGGTCGTTCTTCTCGTTCAGAGAATATATCCGGTTGAAAATTGCTACTCCCTGAGCAGCGGTAATTTTGGCTAAGTTTTGCAGGAATTCTTCTGTTTCACAATCTTTGTCAAATTTCCCCCCAGTGTAAACATCCACTACCACTAAGTCGTAAACATTACTGGTTTCCGAGACGAATTTGGCTCCATCAGATATGTAAATGTTAAGATCTTTGGGCACTTCAAAATACTTTTTGGCAATTTCAGCTATTGTGGGATCAATTTCTACGATATCGATCTTAAGATCGGGAAATACCTCTTTCCAGATAACGGGTATCGTGCCCGCGCCTAGGCCTAAAATCAGGGCTTTTTTAGGCACGGTTTCTAGCAGCTCGATTTTTCTGAAGCCGTCCCAGTACCCTTGGGTGAGACCGTTTTTGTCCAGACTTTTTGATTGGGTATAGCCTTGGACAATCAGCCTTCGTATTCCGGAAGACTCCACGATTTTTATGTGTCCACTGAGGGGAGAAGTAGTTTCGAAAACAGTATTTTCAAAAAGGTTAGTAACTAACTCCTTTGTCATCGCGGTTTTATTAGTTCAAATGGAAGGTACTTATGTAAAGACTTAGGCATAAGGATGGAGCCGTCTTTTTGCTGATTATTTTCGAGAATGACAACTAGCGCTCGGCTGATGGCCAGCGCTGTCCCATTGAGCATGTGCACGAAATCTAGCTTATCGTTATCTTTGTAGCGAATATTTAATCTTCTTGACTGGTAATCAGTGGTGTTGGAGGTGGAAGTGACTTCCCCGTAGCTTCCCCCATCTCTGCCAGGCATCCAGGCTTCGATGTCGTAAGTTCGGTATGAGGCAGCCCCTAAGTCTTCGGTTGAAAGGTCGACCACCCGATAGGGAATTTCTAGATCGTTCCATATCTCTTCTTCGATTGAGAGTAGTTCTTGATGCATTTTTTCCGATTCTGTTGGCTTGCAGTAGATAAACATTTCTACTTTATCAAACTGGTGCACGCGGTAAAGTCCTTTTGAAAATTTGCCGTACCCACCGGCTTCGGTACGAAAGCAGCTTGAGAATCCGACATACTTGCGAGGAAGGTCTTTTGAATTGAAGGCTTCCTGTGCGTGCATGCCCCCGAGCGTATGCTCTGCGGTACCAATGAGTGAGAGATCGGTGTTCTCGATCCCATACATTTGTGTTTCTGGCCCGCGAGGGGCAAAGCCCATCCCTTTGAGAATGTCGTCTTTGATCATTTCGGGAGTGATAACGGGAACAAAACCGAGCTTAGTAAGTTTACTCAGGGCAAAATTCACCAGGGCAAATTCGAGAAGAACCGCTTCGTTTTTGAGGAAATAAAACTTACTGCCAGTGACTTTAGCCCCTCGCTCAAAATCAATCAGATCAAGTTGGGTGCCGATTTGCTCATGATCTAGTGGTGTGAAGTCAAACTTTGGGGGTTCCACTTGGGTTCTTAGAGTTTTTTTATTTTCCTCAGGCCCGAGTGGCGAATCAGCGTGAATTAGGTTAGGGACAGTCATTAACTGCTCACTAATTAGAGGTTCGATTTTAGCCAACTCTTCTTCCAAACCTTGAATCTTTTCTTTGAGCTCACGACCTTTTTGGATGACTTGCTCAGTCGGTTTTTCTTTTAGGGCACTGGATAATTGGTTTCGCTCGTGGCGGAGTTTTTCAGATTCGATAAGAAGTGACTTTCGTTTCTCCCCAAGCGAAATGAGCTCATCAAGATTTATTTTTGAACCGCGTTTCTTGAGAGCGGCTTTATACTCGGCTAAATTGTCAGAAAGGAACTTTGTGTCAATCAACATAAGTTAGTAATTAGTTTTTAGTACGTAGTACGTAGAAAATTTCTACTTACTACCAACTACGTACTACAAACTCTCAAAGTTCTAATTCAGGACTAATTCCTTGCATTGATTCCAAGCAGATTTTGGCAAATTCATCCAAGGGAATATTTAATTCTGAAACACACGTAATGATTTCGTCTCGATTTGCTCCAGACGCGAAGCCTTTGGTTTTAAACTTTTTCAACACCGACTCCACCGAAACCGAGGAGAGTTTTTTGTTGGGCTGAACCAGAGCGCAGGCGGTTATTAACCCCGCCATGTTGTCTCCAGCAAATAAGGCTTTGGCCATTTGTGTGTCTCTTACAACACCCGTGTAATTAGCGTGTCCTAAGATGGCGTTGATTATTTCTGTAGAGACACCTAGAGACTTTAGTTTTTCGGCGACCATATAAGGATGTTTATCAGGGTCTTTGGCAGTGAATTCGTAGTCGGCATCGTGCATTAGTCCTGCCAGACCCCAGTCGTCCACTTTTTCGGGCTCAAACTTTTTAGCCAAAGTCCGCATTATTGCTTCATTGGCCAGTAAGTGCTTTAGGATATTTGGGCTAACATTCAGTCCTTCTATAAGTTGTAACGCTTCATCTCTTGTCATAGTTGTGAATCTTGAATAGGGGACATTGAATTCTGCAGGATTCTTAATTCATTATTCACGATTCATCCCTCATTGGTGGAAAGAAAACTGTTTCTCTGATTGGTTTGTCAGTCATGACGGCGAACAGTCGTTGAGACAAACCAAATCCAGCCGCTGGGGGCATACCATACTCCAGAGCCTCAATATAATCCATGTCCAGCATTTGGGCTTCCTCGTCACCACTATCTCGGAGAGATTGCTGTTCTTTGAATCGCTCAAGTTGGTCCTGAGGGTCATTGAGTTCAGACCAGCCGTTTCCTACTTCAGTGCCTCCGACCAGAATCTGCATCCGCTCAACCCTTTTTGGGTTGTTGTCCATTCTTTTTGCCAAAGGAGAAACACTGACCGGGTGGTTGATCAAAAAAGTAGGTTGGATAAGTTTTGGCCGAACCGTCTTTTTATAAATACTGTCAATTAGTCTTCCTAAACCCACCTTTTCCTCAACAGGGATTTTGTGGGTCTTTGCGTAATCAAGTAGTTGTTTTTCACTAACCTCTGTATCGAGGTCTATATCGGTTTCTTTGCGAAACGCTTCCACATAATCCACTCGAGGCCACTCCCCAGACCAGTCAATCTCGTTAGCTTGGTAAGCAGTTTGCAGACTACCTGTGGTTTGGTGGACTAAGTCTTGGTACATCCGTTGAGTTAGTTCCATCAAGTCCTGATAATTGGCATAAGCCCAATAAAACTCCATCTGGAGATAATCTTGTAGATGTTCGGCATCAATGCCCTCGTTTCGGAAAATCTTTCCGATTTCGAAAACTTTTTCAAATCCGCCGACTAGGAGACGTTTTTGATACAGTTCTAGAGAGATGCGAAGGTAAAAATCTCTGTCTAAGGCGTCGTGGTGGGTGACAAATGGATTAGCGTCTGCTCCTCCGGCAATTGGTTCCAAGGCAGGCGTCTCGACCTCGATAAAGTCCTCGTTTGTCAAAAATTGCCTGACAGAGTTCCAAAACTTAGATTTTTTCACAAATAGTTCTCTCACTTCTGGGTTTGCGATCAAATCTAAGTAACGTTTGCGGAGTCTGATCTCTTTATCTTTGAGACCAAACCAATCTGAGGGAAGAGGACGAGTTGATTTGGTGAGCATTTGATAATCAGAGATGCGAACAGTGACTTCCCCTGCTTGGGTTTTGAATACTTCCCCACTTGCCGAGATAAAATCGCCAATATCAAAGTTGGCAAGAAACGCGTAAAGACTACCTTCCAGGCTTTCTTGAGAGAAGAAAAGCTGGATTTTCCCCGACTGATCTTCAAGATCAGCGAAGGTTATTTTTCCGTGGGGGCGTAAGGATTTGAGCCGTCCGGCTACGATAACCTGTTTACCTTCCAGCTCACGAGCTTCCCAAACAGTTTGTTTTCTATTAGTTATTGCTGGATAGGGATTTTGGCCAGATTGTCTTATCGCTGCGAGTTTTTTGAGGCGTTCTTTTTGAAGATCTTCCAATTGCATAAAGAAATTATATCGTGTTTGGCTTCAGATGAAAAGTATGAATGGGGACACACCACTTCGCGTAAAGCTCCGCGGGGTTGTGCTGATGCATATCCCCCTTCGCAGGTAGCTTCGGGAGGATTGTGCTGATGCACAAAGAAAGCCTCCGTACCACAAAATCCAATTTTATGATATCCGGAGGCTAAAAGGCAGTGCGGTTTCTTCTCTGCGACGTGCTCTGTCAAAAAGTGCCCGTACGTCTGAATCAGTGACTACGAGTTCACGTAGGGTAAAAAAAGGATCAGCCCCACGCCCTTCCCTAAAGAAACCATGCCTACGTTCGTAAGCACCCGCGGTCAAAACAGTTTCAAGATGGTGTAATTGTCCGACCAGCCGAGATTCAGGAGTATCTTGGTGGTAATATCTCTCGAAACACCACATAACTCCTCGAGTAAGAAGACTGGACGTTCCCATTGAGGCCAAGACGAAGAGTAATCTCCTTCTCTCAACCCCAAACTCTCCCATAAGACGTTCGTAGTCTTCCTGCGGTGTTAAAGGACGGATGGTAGCTCTTTGTTGTTCGATTCGTTCCGCAAGAAGAAAAGGACGATTTTCTCCCACCCTGACAATACTTTCCTCACTACCGCGCGCTTCACAAAAGTCATGTATTAAAGCAATTAATTTTCCAAGAGCTATTCTATGCCTGTACTGGGGTGAGTCCCAACCCTTTATTTGAGCCACAAATTCAAAAAGATCTACTAAGTTCAATGTGTGAGACCTTACTGACTGAGCTGGTCTTATCCCAAGATCTACGTAGCCTTGACGCCTCTTGTCACCCAAAAGAACTAGGATAGCTTCTCTTACTACATCCCATTCCTTCCGACGCAGCACAAATGTAAGCAATACCACCTGCTTCGTGAAAGATAATCCCCACCTTCTACCGCTGTGATCGGAGTTATCCACCTGTAAGGGCTTGAAACCAAGCACAAACAGAAGGGAATCTCGGATACCGAGTCTGTAGAATAGATGGGTGAACAGATCCATTTGCATCTCGGTTTCCCTCCCCTTAGATGCCGGTTTTTTGCCCCCTCCAGAATCAATCTAGTATCCTAGACTGATGCTGAAGGATCAATGCGCTGTTTTGGTGGATGTTGCTTGTGACTCATTCTGTCCAGTTTGATAAAAATCTTTGTCCATGGCTTCGATGAAATGAATTAGGTCTGGATCATCAACCAACTCTTTAAGCTGGATCCAGAACGGGTCAATTTCTGTCAGATATTTATCATTGGCTCTGTATTCAGTGGCCTGCATTAATTTCTCCACGCGGTCAATCTGAGCCAGAAATCGGCCTTCTTTTGTCTCACCACTCTCGTAGTCAAGCCAGAGCCCTCTTATTTCCTGAGCGAACTTTTCGGGGAGATTAGCAAGTAGTTTATTAAAAGACACCTCTTCTTTCTCTCTTTGTTCTCTTACCATTCTCTCTTTTTCTTCTTTTGCCCTTCTAGGCCATTTGGCTAGGATTGCCTTATCGTGTTTAAAATCACCAGTTACGAGGTTATCATACGGAGTCAAATCTCCCGAATAAATAGTACAGAGATCATGGACCAGACTCATCTTGATCACTTTACCTACATCCAGGCCTTTTTTATCTGCGAAATACCAACTCATTAAAGCTAGCCGAAACGAGTGGTCGGCGATTGATTCTGTCTCAGACTCTTTGACTCCGCCCAGAATCCAACCCATACGTTTGATGAACTTAAGTTTACCAACTTCATTAAAAAACCTAATTAAGGCTGTCATGAGGCAGATAATAGCACAAAATTGTTGTAAAGAAAAATGCTACTAAGGGTTACTTAATCTCGAGGACTTTAATCCGAGTCTACGAGTATCAAGATTACTTGATTTCAAGAATCTTATAAGTAGCTTTGATGGTGGAAGAAACAGTGATTGTATCACCCACTTTTGAGCCAAGCAGAGCTTTTCCAACTAGGGATTCGTTGGAAATACGACCTTGGATAGGATTGGCTTCGATACTACTGACTATCTCAAATTCGTCGTTCTGACCATCTACCTCGACCACAACGCAGCTTCCGATAGAAACAAAATCAGTGCTAGAGGGTTTTTCTAAGACTTTGGAGTCTTTGAGTATTTCCTGAAGCTCAGCAATGCGACCCTCAATGAAGGATTGATCATCTCTCGCAGCATCGTATTCAGAGTTTTCGGAAATATCGCCATACTCACGGGCTTTGGCAATACGTGCCGTTACCTCTTTTCTTTTAACGTTTGTCAGGTGTTCCAGCTCTTGTTTTAATTTGTCTAAGGTTTCTTTGGTCAGATACATTTTTTTCATAATTAAAGTTCCTCTTTGTTTTGGTAGGCTGCTATGCTAATGTCAACTTCTGAGAGATTAGCGCAGCCGCTTAATAAGGCTGACGCAAGAGAGACGGATAATACCGAAAGTTGCCTTGTCCGGGGTTAAATGACAGATACTATATTTTGTCAAGGCAGCTCCTAGAAAATTCATTTGCTTCACTACTCTAGCAAAAAAGGCTCTCTTTGTCAATAAGACTAAGCAGTTGACGGATCAGCTTTTTTGGCATTTTATGGTTAACAAGATGGCTAAAAAACAATTAATTGAGGATATTTTGAATAAGTTTGCCCGAGTTAAAAAGTCTTCCAAGACTAAGAAAGGGAGATTTGACTACTTTCTTTTAGTTTTGGCCAACCCTGAGTCTAAATACAAAACGATTCATGTGGCGGGGACTAGCGGCAAGGGCTCAACCGCCACCTTTATTTCTAGTATTCTGGCGAACTCGGGAGCGCGAGTAGGGCTAAATCTTTCTCCGCATGTGGAGTTGGTGACTGAGAGAATTCAGATCAACAATAAGCCTATCTCAGCGGAGGTTTTTTACAAATACTTGAAGGAAATTCTACCCCTAACCCGGGAAGTCGAGTCTAGTGTCGGACCTTTATCCTACTTCGAGGTTCTTACTGGGTTGGCCTTTTACATTTTTGCCAGAGAAAAAGTTGAAATTGCGGTGATTGAAACAGGGATAGGCGGGAGCCGGGATGTGACAAACGTTATTACTCCTGAAGTAGCGGTGCTTACCAATGTTGACTTGGATCACACACAGGTACTTGGGAACACGATTGAAAAGATTGCCCGGGATAAAGCAGGGATTATTAAGCTAGGAATCCCTGTTGTCACTGGAGTTACACAACCATCAGTACAGGAAATAGTAGGTGATGTGGTGTCAAAAAATTCCTCCCCGTTGTATACAGTTGGGAAAGAAATTCAATATGTAGCCCATACTGCGACCCCTGCCGGATCTGTCTTTTCTGCCAACACTCCTTGGGGAGCATTTCAAAATCTCGAAATAACACTTCCGGGATTATTTCAAATAGAAAATGCGACTCTAGCTCTAGCAGCAGTTTTAGCCATGAAAAATAACCTGGTTACTCAAGAGGCGATTCGTAATGGATTAAGAAAAGCCTATATCCCCGGTCGGTTCGAAATTATCCAAAAAGACCCACCTATTGTTCTCGATGGGGCTCATAACCCCGCCAAAATCCGCGCACTTTTATATTCTGTGCAAAAGCTTTTCCCCGACAAAGAAATATGCGTATTCATGGTCCCCAAAAAAGACCGAGACATGGCCCAGATAGTCGATGTCGTAACTAAATTTTCTAACAATATTATACTTACTCAACTAGAGGGGGTACCTATTCCAGGGCTTTTGGCGCGAACTACCTCTTATTTTCAATCAAAAGTGGGGGTAGCGCCGCTTGTTTTTACTGATTCTTTGGAGGCATTTGAGGAGACAAAGAAAATGCTTAAAACTAATGAGGTATTAGTGGTAACTGGTTCATTTTATTTGGCTGGGGAAATAAAAAGAAAAGGACGTGCGGTGACGTCCTAGTTTCAGGTAAGGGTAAATTTCTCTCCGTCAAATGTAAGTGATCCTTGATGGGCGTAAATATTTAGGCCAGGTGCCGAGATTTTGGTGAAGTGTAGAGTGATACCAGGCTCAAGAATAAAAAGCCATTCAACGACCTCCTGCACCACCCTGTCATTTCCCTCACTGTCCCATCGTACCTCGCAAAGACTATTAACACCGGCTTGGGGGCAAGTTATTTGGTACTGCCAAGCATGGGTGGTTTCCCTTGGGGTCACGTACCTTCGGTTGCTATACCGCATCAGAATAAGTGCGTTTTTGGAAGTATCTCCCGGTTTTACCAAGAGGTGATCCCCTTGACCTCTGTCGTAGGTCGGGACGACATCAACATCGAAGATTGCTGCGCCGGTGACCATCTTCCCAGTATTGGGGTGATGTCGCTCATAGGAGAAATGCTTCCATTTCCAGTCTGTATAGCGAGTGCCACAAAAAGTGCAATGCCTCACAAACTCTCGTGCCCAAGGATTAGTGGTATACTCCCGTGCTAGGTAGTAAGCGTTAAGTCCAAATTCTACACGACCGCCACACGGGACCAGGATTGGTCGAATAACCTCGACGCTATCTCGCATCTTAATTCGGACCCAATAAGGAGGTTTCATCCCATCTTCACCAAGCCAGATATGGGGCCGCGGTCGTAGCGCTACGCCTATACCTTCGGTGGGACTTTCGAAATCCACTACAGTGTAACAGCGCATGTGTTCCTCCCCGCACTTATTGTACCAGATAAGTAAAGGAAACATTGAAGTCACACCAAGTCACACCTGGGAGGTGATATAGATAGAGCACCTAGGGAATTTATAACGCTTTGGTGAACCAGGTACTCCTAGAATTGAACTCTTTACTAAGTATTATGAAAGACATTTATTCTCAATTAGTTTGTACGTGATCGATGTACGTGTCTTACATAGAGGACTTGTTATTTACTATGAGATATGTTATAATGCCACCCCCCGAAAGGGTAACGAGATGATTTATCAGACAAAGCCTTTTGGTTAACCCAGCGTAAGCTGGGAAATCTAATCAAAGGGGTTTCTCATGAAACTTGGTGTCCCATTCACAGTCAGTCGAAATGGCGTTGAGGAGACCATGCACTGGTTGCCTCTCTGGGAGCTGGCCTTCGCACGGCAGGGCAAGTATTTCCGAGAGTGGTATCCTGATGCAGCGTCGTTTATGGACCTGATCGAGCAGATCCAAGGTTTCAGGACAGGTGACACTGACCCACGCAATCCGATCATGGGTTTTGTAGGTCGTGCCTGGCGCGCTGGCCTCATCACTCAGGCTGAAATGCTCGGACTGTGCCTGCGCGAAAACGCAATCATGGGTCGAGACTGATAACCAAAACCGGAAATGAGCCTCTAGCTTGTTTCCGGTTTGTCTTTTCTAAAAATGGTGACCTTGGCGGGAATCGAACCCGCGATCTTCAGGATGAGAACCTGATGTCCTAACCGCTAGACGACAAGGCCAGATATATTTTATGCCCAAAAAGCTAACCAAGTACTTAAGCTTGTCCGCTAAAGCGGGATGTCCTAGTCCAGGGAATCTTTCTACGCTAAACACAGTTTAGCTAAGATTCCCATCGGAGCAAAGCGATTGGCTCCTCACCACAGACGACAAGGCCACACTTTGGACTATCAAATCCATTTTACCATACCCAGCCTCAATCTCAAATTTGCTATAATTAGATTATGAAACTGTCTGTCTTGATAGATCAGTACCTAAAGTCCTTGATTAGCCGAAATGTTTCCCCACTAACCTACC
>MHDB01000024.1:0-112 GCA_001816835.1 Candidatus Woykebacteria bacterium RIFCSPLOWO2_01_FULL_43_14
ATTGCCAATCCCCTGATAACGAATCACACTTCCGTCATCAACACCCGCTGGGATCTTAATAGTTCGCCTCTCCTCTGAAAAAACAAGCGTTTTTCCCTTACACTTTGGACAC
>MHDB01000024.1:254-6431 GCA_001816835.1 Candidatus Woykebacteria bacterium RIFCSPLOWO2_01_FULL_43_14
CTACTCCGCTACTTTTGCACCCCGAACAATGAATCAGACGCTCCAAGCTAATATCTTTACTCGTGCCAAAAACAGCTTCTTTAAAGGAGGATGTAAGTTCAAAGTGGAGATCCTCCCCACTGTAACGACTGGACCTGGCACCACCACTAAAACCAAATGGAGAACGGCTCCCGAAAAACTCTTCAAAAATCTCAAACGGGTCCCGAAAATTGCCAAAGTCAAAATCATTACCCCAACTAGTGGTCGATCCCGAAGGACCTTGGTTAAAAGCGCTATGGCCATACTGATCGTAGACTACTTTTTTCTGAGGATCGGAAAGTACTTGGTAGGCTTCATTTATCTCTTTGAAGCGCTCACCACCATCAGCCTCTTTGTGAACATCAGGGTGGTATTTACGCGCCAGCGTCCGATAGGCTTTTTTTATCTCAGCGTCAGAAGCACTTTTAGTAACACCTAGAATTTCGTAATAATCTCTTGAGGTAGCCATAAATCTTCAACTCAACTACGACACAACCTCACCCTCATCAGGTCCCTTTTTGACGGAATCTTGCGCATCAGGACCAGTTTGAGAGTTATCTGGTGATTTATCACCCTCAGTTGGGGAGTATGCTGCTTGAGGGATTTTTTGCATGCTTGCGCTAAGCTCATCCATTTTCAGACGCAACTCTTCAGTTGTAGCGGTAGGCAGAACGTCTTTCAAAGTCTTGATTTTTTCTGTCACTTCTTTGATCAAATCAGGGCTAACCTTATCCCCCAACTCTTTCAAAGATTTTTCAGCCGTAAAAACCAAACTCTCAGCTAGATTCCTAGTCTCAACAGTTTCTTTTTTCTTGGCATCATCACTGGCATGCTCCTCAGCCTCCTTAGTCATCTTTTCAACTTCTTCTTTGCTTAATCCGGTTGAACCAGTAATAGTAATCTTTTGCTCTTTGTTAGTCGCTTTATCCTTCGCGGTAACACTTAGGATTCCGTTAGCGTCTATGTCAAAAGTCACTTCTATCTGGGGAACCCCTCTCGGAGCAGGGGCAACACCATCAAGAATAAATCTGCCTAAAGACTTGTTGTCGGTGGCCATCGGACGCTCGCCTTGTAGAACGTGTACTTCAACACCTGTTTGGTTGTCAGCTGCTGTGGAAAAAACCTCAGACTTGGAAGTTGGGACTGTTGTATTTCGGCTAATTAAAGCTGTCGACACGCCACCAAGAGTTTCTAAACCCAATGTCAGGGGAGTAACATCAAGCAAGACCACCTCTTTGACCTCCCCCGCCAAGACACCACCTTGGATAGCCGCACCAACGGCCACCACTTCATCAGGGTTTATCCCCTTATGAGGCTCTTGACCAAAAAACTTTTTAACCGACTCAGTTACGGCCGGCATTCTGGTCTGGCCGCCTACAAGCACAACTGCCCCGATATCTTTTGGTTCAACCTTGGCGTCGCTCAAAGCTCTTTTAACAGACTCAAAAGTACGCCCAACGAGCTCTGAAGTGAGCTGCTCTAGCTTAGAGCGGGTTAATTTCAACAACAAATGTTTGGGTCCTGAAGCATCCGCGGTAACATAGGGGATATTGATTTCCGTTTCTTGAAGAGTGGAGAGTTCTATTTTAGCTTTTTCAGCCGCGTCTCTTAGACGCTGCAGAGCTTGCTTGTCATTTTTTAGATCCAAACCCTGTTCTTTTTGAAATTCTTCTACTAAGTAATTGAGTATCAATTGATCAAAATCGTCGCCTCCAAGATGGGTATCGCCAGCGGTGGATTTTACTTCAAAAACACCCTCACCCACTTCTAACACAGAGACATCAAAAGTCCCACCACCTAAGTCGTAAACCGCAATCGTATGAACGCCGCTAGGTGATGTATCTTTACCCAACCCATAGGCCAGAGCTGCTGCTGTGGGCTCGTTAATAATCCTTTTTACTTCTAAACCAGCTATCTCGCCAGCTTGCTTGGTAGCTTGCCTTTGGGAGTCGTCAAAATAAGCCGGGACGGTTATAACGGCTTCGGTGACTTTCTCCCCTAGGTAACTCTCAGCGTCAGCTTTTATCTTCTGCAAAATAAGGGCTGAGATTTGCTGAGGAGTGTAAGTTTTATTATCGATTTCAACCACAGCCATACCATTCTCGCCTTCTTTAACGCTGTAAGGTAGCCATTTAAGATCTTTCTGAACCGAATCGTCCTTAAACCGACGACCCATCAGTCTTTTAACTGAGAAAACAGTTGATTTCGGGTTTAAAACTAACTGTCTTTTAGCCACGCGACCAACAACCCTTCTGGTAGGGTCAACCACTGAAGGAATAATATTTTCGCCTTCAGAAGAAGGAATGACCTTAGGACGGCCTCCTTCCATAACCGCAATTACGGAGTTAGTTGTACCTAAATCAATACCAATTACTTTTCCCATTGTTTACCTCCATGTACTTTATTAAACAACCACTTTGAATGATTACTTCTTTTCAGATGGCTCGAAGTCCAAAATATAGTTTTTTACTATGACCAAAACCGCTGAAAGTATCAACCACCAAAAAATTAAATCCAAAAGAAAAACTAAATAACTAAACTTACCCAAAGATTGGCCAATTAATTGGTTTGACGTTGTCTCAGCGGACTCAATAATCCGAAAGTAGACTAGTGGGTAACCATACAAACTATCGTCTCTAACATAAAAATAGCTGAGTAGTGTTGTGAATAAACCTATTAGTAAGCTCCAAAACAAATAAACAACCTTTATCATTTTTGGCTACCTACGCTCACCTTGGCCGGACGGATAACACGATTGCCTATCTTATAACCACTATCTAGGACCTGAGCAATCTGGTCCTTTGGGGCAGTCTCATCAGTTATTATTGCCTCATGCAAAGCGGGATCAAACTGATCACCATCCTTACCAAACTCCTCCACCCCTAAACTCCTGAGAGCTTCCTGAAATTGTTTTAGAACCATCTCAAGGCCGGCGTCTTTCAGAGACTCGTTTGCCTTAGCCAGATTGTCAACAGCAGGCAGTAACTTAAGCAAAAGGTGGGCAAGGACATTATAACTAGCTAACTCTCGTTCTCCACTAACCCTTTTCTCGAGATTGTCGTAGTCTGCTAGGGCCCTTTTCCATTTAGCACTCAGTTCCTCTACTTTGGCTTCCAAGTCTTTAACTTTTTGTTCACTCTTTACTTTTGTCATAAATACTACTTACCAACTCCCGGTAATATCTGTAAGAAGGTTAGAAAAATATCTAACTGTCGGAATTAGTCTGGCGTAAGGTAGGCGAGAAGGCCCAATTAATCCTACTGACCCGCTTTTTTCCCCGCTTCCAAAATGGGCAAAGATAAAGCTGCAAGGAGCAAGGTTTTCAATACCCAGTTCTTCACCAAACAAAACGTGGACATCGTCCTGGCCAACGGTCCGGTTAAGGATCTCTTCTAGAGTAGATACCTCGTCAATCAAAGACAAAACACTCTTTGTAAGATCAATGTCGTAGAATTCAGGTAAATCTAAGATGTGGGACAGTCCCGCAAAGTAAACGTCTCCCGAATCCGTAGCGATTACCGAAAGAGTCTTACTTCGGTCCGCCAATTGGTGCACGCTATTGCGCAAAAGTTTGTTGAGATTATACCTTTCTTCCCAAAGATACTCCTTGATAGTAACTTCATCTCGGACTGAGAGCTGGTTTTCTTTCATAAGAGTGTCTATGTAAAGTTTTATTCCTTGGCAAGAGGGGATACGACCAGCTGAGGTATGGGGTTGATTGAGATACCCTTCTCTTGTGAGTGAGACCATCACATTTCGAACTGTGGCAGGGGAAACCCCAATATTGTATTTTTTAACAATCGTTTCCGATCCTACCGGCTCAGAACTACTTATGTATTCTTCAACAATCGCTCTTAGAATTTCCTGAAGTCGGTCCGATAAGTCCATCATAAAACTTCCCTTCTTAGCTTTTTCACACTTTTATTTAATATCTGTAACAAGGGCAATTATTAGCACAAATGTACCACGAGTGCTAGAAATCTGTCAACAGTTGCTGTAAGTAGGGGTTTATTTAGGTTGATCGTTTGGAGGTGTTACTGAGGACGGTTGATCTGGTTGAACTGTAGTCCCAGGAACTAAAGGCTCCGGACTAACAGATGGTATATTAGGCGTTGGGGAAGGTACTTGAGTAATCTCAGGGATCGAGGGGACACTTGGCGCCCAGCTTGAGGTATTAGGGACCGTTGGTTCTGGAACCGTCGTGACGGTCGGCATCACGGCAGGAGCTATAGACTCAGTGTTTTGGGAATCAGGTGTTTCGAGCAGAGGTTTTTCTTTTGGCTTAAGGAGCCTACTAATCAACAGTAGAATAACCCCTATACCTAGACCGCCGAGGATAAAAGGTAGGTAGGCTTGCAGCGGGTTTGAGTCATTTTTGATCTCTGGTTCCTCGGACACTACCTCTTCTGTTTGAGGGCTACTCTGAGGGGTTTCGGTAGGAAAAACTGAAGTTGGCGAGGCAGACGCAGACGGAGTACTGTTAGTCTCATTTAAATTACCAGATGCGAGATCCGAAGCTTGAGGCGAGCTAGTCAAAAATTTTAATCTAAAGAGTTTGGCTTGAGTACCGCTTGTGATTTTTAGATCCAGGTCTCCACTGGCAAGGTTTGATGTAGAAGTCCATTCCCAGGTTCCGGTAGAAGAGGCCGTAGTTTCGTTTTTCACGCCATTTATTTCAATAGTCACTGGAGCACTCGCTTTCGCTGTCCCACCAAAGGTCGGGCGGGCCAGATCCGTTTCTAAGAAGATCATATTCGGAAGAACTGTTGTACTACCGACTTTCTTTAGCTCCAAAACAGAGGTAGAACCAGTAACCTGGGCAAGGCTATCTGTGGCTAAAGCAAACGATAGAAAAGAGAGAATTAAGACTAGAAGGGATTTTCGGCAGGTTAGTTGGTCCATGTAGATTGATAATAATACATGCAAAATTGTATTGTCAACGACATTCGAAAACCGAGATTCCCCAAAAGCTTCTCTTTTATCCCAAATCTACGTTTGATTGTACAGTTGGGCTGACAAATCATATAATACGGTCCATGGAATCTTTCGAATATGTTTCTAAAATCAGGAATTTTTGTATCATAAGCCACGTAGACCACGGCAAATCCACTTTGTGTGACCGCATGTTGGAACTAACCGGCACTATACCCAAAAACAAACTTAAAGAACAATTCTTAGACCAGATGGACATTGAACGTGAGCGTGGTATCACCATCAAGCTCCAACCAGTAAAAATGTCTTGGTCGGGTATCACCCTTTTTCTTATTGATACGCCAGGTCATGTTGATTTTAGTTACGAAGTCTCACGATCGCTCGCTGCAGTAGAAGGTGCTGTTTTACTAGTTGATGCCACTCAAGGCATCGAGTCCCAAACTATCAGTAACTACCAATTAGCCAAAGACCAAGGGCTTAAGATTATTCCAGTAATAAACAAGATCGATCTGCCCAACGCGGATATCGAGAAAACAAAACAAACTATGGTTGAAACATTCGGTTTTGAACCAAAAGAGATAATTTTGGCCTCAGGTAAAACAGGTGCAGGCGTAGCCCAGATACTAGACCGCATCGTGACTTCCATCCCATCACCTCAAGGTAACAATAGCCAACCTCTTCGAGCTCTCGTGTTTGATAGTATTTACGACCAATTCAAAGGCGTTATCGCTTACGTCAAAATCACTGAAGGTAGTGTCAAACAAAATGAGGAAATCTTTCTCATGGGAACAAAAACACTCGCGAGCGCAATTGAGGTCGGAATTTTTAACCCCCAATTACAGTCACAAGCCTTGCTCCAGGCAGGCGAAATTGGTTATATCGCAACCGGGCTTAAAAATGTTGCTTTGTGTCGGGTAGGAGACACCATTACCTTGGCAGACAACCCTGCTGGAAATCAATTACCTGGTTATCGAGAAATAAAGCCCATGGTCTTCGCGGCTTTTTATCCAGTGGATGCTGATAAATTCGAAGAAGTAAGGGAGGCTTTGGGAAAACTCCAACTTACTGATGGGGCTTTAAGTTTTGAGCCGGAAAGCTCCAGTGCGCTAGGATTTGGTTTTCGGTGTGGCTTCCTAGGGTTACTCCATTTAGAGGTAGTTCAGGAAAGGCTAGAGCGCGAGTATTCTTTAAACCTAATAGCAACTGCTCCCACCGTCAAGTATGAAA
>MHDB01000025.1:0-617 GCA_001816835.1 Candidatus Woykebacteria bacterium RIFCSPLOWO2_01_FULL_43_14
ACTCGTAAGCCGATACCTTCTCGGAGGTTATCAATATCATCCAGGTGTTTCATCCAAAGAGTGTCAATCGTGTCTAGAGTAACTAGCTTTTCGACTTGCCTCATCATGGCGTTTCCTAGGCTATTTTCTTTGGTGTTGTAGACGTCAAGAGCCACTTTTTGCAAAAGATCAGTCACCCCTTCTGGAGATGAAGTCTTGAGCAGCTCTTTTTTCAGGTTTTCGCAACTTTCTGGGTCAAAAAGTATAATGGTGATGAACTCGTTAACGAGACTCTCGACTCCTTCCTGGGTCACTACATCAGTAAGGTGTGTTTGGGTCAGGTTAGCAATTTCGTGGTTGACTCGAGCCAAAATTTTTTCTTTCAGGTGTTGGTCGCTATCTTTGATTGATTCCAGGATTTCGCGTCGAAACTGGTAGATGATTTCCCGTTGTTTGTTCATCACATCGTCGTAATCGACCAAGTGTTTGCGGATGTCGAAGTTATGTCCCTCCACCTTGGTTTGGGCATTCTCAATCGCTTTTGAGACCATGGTGTGTTCAATAGGGACGTCTTCAGGTAAATTAAGCATCGTCATAACCTTCGCTACCTGATCCCCTCCGAACAAACGCATGATGTC
>MHDB01000025.1:623-7828 GCA_001816835.1 Candidatus Woykebacteria bacterium RIFCSPLOWO2_01_FULL_43_14
CAAAGAGACATAGAATCGGGTCGAGCCAGCGTCACCTTGTCGTCCAGAGCGACCCCGAAGCTGATTATCAATCCGACGGGATTCGTGTCGCTCGGTACCTATTACATGTAAACCACCTAGCTCTTGAGATTTTGGAGGAAGCTTGATATCAACCCCTCGACCAGCCATGTTCGTAGCCACAGTGATTGTCCCCGGTTCCCCAGCTTTGGCGATAATATGAGCTTCTGACTCGTGGTGTTTGGCGTTCAATAGCTGATGCGGGATGCTTTTTCGTTTCAGTAAGTCTGAGATAAGTTCATTTCTTTCGATTGACGTGGTTCCCACAAGGACAGGTTGGCCTTTTTCGTACTTCTCTATAATGTCCTTGACTACAGCCTCATACTTAGCACGCTCGGTTTTGTATACTTGGTCAGCCAAGTCTTTTCTGATAAGGTGACGGTGTGTGGGTACGGTAACTACATCAAGAGAGTAGATTTTGTGAAACTCTTCTGCTTCGGTCGCTGCGGTTCCGGTCATTCCGGCTAATTTATTGTAAAGGCGGAAATAGTTTTGAAATGAAACTGTGGCTAGTGTCCTGGACTCTTTTTGGATTGGGACTCCTTCTTTGGCCTCAATTGCCTGATGTAAACCCTCCGAGTATCTCCGACCAGGCATGAGTCTGCCTGTAAACTCGTCAACAATAGTAACCTCGCCGTTGGTGGTAACGTAGTCACGGTCTTTTTTGAATAAAGTCTCAGCTTTAAGCGCTTGTTCGATGTGGTGGAGAGTCTCGAAATCTTTTTCGTAGAGGTTGTCTACCCCGATCATTTTTTCAACTCGTCTCACGCCAAGCTCAGTGAGATTAGCGGTTTTAAGTTTTTCATCAACGACATAATCACTGGAGTGTTGGAGATTGGGAATAATTTTTGCGAATTGGTAATATTTCTCCGTGGATTCTTCAGCAGGGGCACTAATAATAAGCGGTGTTCGGGCTTCGTCAATGAGAATAGAATCTACCTCGTCGACGATCGCGTATTTGTGTACCCCAAACTCACCAGTTGGGTTGGTCTGGACCATTTGCCCTATATCCCAGACCATGTTGTCTCTCAGATAGTCAAAACCGAATTCATTGTTGGTTCCATAAGTAATGTCAGCACTGTATGCTTCTCCTCGAGTGACCTCTCTTAGGAATTTACCTGCTCCTAGACCAGTGTCTTCCGGAGCGCTTGATTCTTCCTCGCTCAGCCTAACGTCCTTGGACTCTATTTTTGTGGTACTGGGGTTAGGATCGTAGAGATAGGACTTTTCGTGATTGAGGACGCCTACACATAATCCTAGATAATGAAAAATAGGACCCATCCATTCAGCGTCACGTCTGGCGAGATAATCATTAACAGTGACTAAGTGAACACCTTGACCGTTAAGAGCGTTCAGATATAAAGGGAGAGTGGAGACTAGCGTTTTCCCCTCACCTGTTTTCATTTCGGCGATTTTGCCTTGGTGCAGAACAATTCCACCTATTAGCTGGACATCAAAGTGACGAAGTCCGAGGCTGCGCTTGGCCGCCTCACGAACCACACCAAAAGCTTCGGGTAGGATACTATCCAGAGGCTCGCCATGTTCGATCTGAAGTCGAAAACTAGCGGTCTTGGCTTTTAGCTCAGCATCGCTAAGCGCTTCTAGACCCGGTTCTAGGGAATTAATCTGATTGATTATTGGAGAAAGAGAATTAACCTCTGATTCGTTGGAGTTAAATATCTTGGTAAGGAATTTGAACATGAGGCAATTTTAGCAGAGCAGCTCTATTAAAACAAACCTATTTTAAAAGGAATGACTTTGGGTAAATTCGGGTATTTTTACCACTTGACTCTTTTTAAGAGGAGGTATAGCATGCCAGTTAGTGTTACCCCAAACACCCGCCACTTTAGGCTTAAAGCTACGAGTGGCGGGTTTGCTTTTTAGGTAGCTTTTCGCTATTCTAAAATCTGATTCAGGTAATTTGATGAAAATTGCAGTTGTTGTCCCCACATATAACGAAAAAGAAAACGTCACCCACTTAATTGGAGCTATTTTGGCTCAAGATGAAAAGATTAAGGGTCACAGCTTGCATGTCGTTATTGCTGATGCCAACTCTCCGGATGGAACTGGAGATGCAGTTAGGGGACTACAAAAAAAGATTTCCAGTTTACACTTAGTTGAAGATTCACGACGGGGCATAGGGGTAGGCTTACTTACTGGTTTTGATTACGCTTTTAACACCTTGAAAGTAGACGCGGGTGTTTCCATGGACGCTGATTTTTCTCATAACCCTAACGATATTCCTAGACTAGTGGCTGAGTTTGACAAGGGTTACCACGTGGTAATCGGGTCGCGATATATGAAAGGTGGTAGTACCAAGAACTGGAGTATGGTTCGTCGGATGGGTAGCATTGTCATAAACCAGTATATTAAGCTGGTGTTGGGTATGAAGCCTGAGGACTCAACGACTGATTTTCGGCTTTACACTAAAGACGTTTGGAGAAAACTGGATAAACAAAGCGTGCCTTGGGAAAGACGATCTTTCTTAGCAACTCTCGCGATTCTTTATTACATGTTGAAAGTCTCACCTAATTTTATCGAAATACCAGTAGCTTTTCCGGATCGAGAAAGGGGTTACTCTAAAGCCATGCTTTTGGCCTACGCTATAGACATCTTTAAGTTTGGGTTGAAAGAGAGACGGGGAACGATCATGACTTTTTTCAGATTCCTCGCAGTTGGCCTAACTGGAGTAGTAGTGAATCTAGGAGCAATTAGTTTTTTTATCGAGGTAATGAGTTTAAACAAATTACTTTCAAGCGCTTTGGCGGCTGAGACCTCTATTTTTTCTAATTTCATTTTAAATAACCTCTACACTTTTCACGGCCGGTCAAGAGAAAGGAATATCTTAGTGAAGTTTGTTAAGTATAATATTGTAGCTCTTAGCGGGATATTTATTACCTTAGGAGTTTTTTGGTTTTTTACCCATGTCGTTTACTTGCATTACTTGATTGCCCAACTCCTGGGTATTGGTGTGGCTACCCCACTAACTTTTTTGGCCAGTATTAAATGGGCCTGGAAAAAGGATGGTAATTTGACTAAGGGAGGAACTTCATGAAAGGTGTAATTTTGGCAGGCGGAAAAGCGACTCGACTAAGACCCCTAACTCTGGTGACCAACAAACATTTGCTACCAGTGTATAACAAACCGATGATTTTTTATCCGCTTGAAGCTATGGCCAAAGCAGGTATCAAGGAAGTTTTGATTATTACCGGACCAGATCACGCGGGTAGTTTCCTCAACTTATTACGTTCAGGGAAGGACTTTGGTCTGAAGCTCTCGTATGAAATACAGGAAGAAGCTGGGGGCCTTTCCCAAGCAGTCGCGCTGGCTGAAAGTTTTGCCCGAGGTAAGAGAATACTAGTTATTTTGGGCGACAATATTTTTAATCATGATCTAAGAAATGCTGTTTTGGAGTTTGAAAAACAAGAGAAAGGTGCCAAAGTTTTTGGTAAGAAAATGCCGGGTATGGATAGTCGTCATTATGGGGTAATTGAAGTAAAAGACGGAAAAGTAGTCTCAATAGAAGAAAAACCCGCAAATCCCCGCTCAGATATCGCTCAAACTGGAATTTATATGTACGATGACCAAGCCTTTGGTTTTATAAGTAAGTTGACACCGTCAGCTAGGGGTGAGCTTGAAATAACTGATCTTAACAATTTTTATGTTGATCAAGGGACGATGACTTTTGAACTTATGGAGGACTGGTGGGTAGACGCTGGAAGTAGTTTTGACGAGTTGCTTAGGGCCAACAACTTAGTGGCAGGGGAGCTGGGAAATGAAAACACCCCCGAGGTGGAGAAATAAATGTTAGAGCAAATTAGAAAAGAGTCTTGTAAGAAAGTAACTACCAAAGATACGAATGGTGTTGAGAACGGTTTTTTGGTGGAGCTGTATAAGGATGGTCCGAAGACCACAGTTTATCTTACGGCAGCCAAACCAGGAGCTTTCAAAGGGTATCATCTTCACAAAGTAAGAGCTTCCCACTACGTCTGTATTAAAGGGAAAATGAGGATTACGGTATATGAAGATTCCGATCCCACTTCGCAGGATCTCGCTTCTGCTCGAAAAGTAGAACATATACTAGACGCATCTGTCCCTGAAAGATTGTACTTACCTAATGAGGTTTACATCGGACTTGAGAACATTGGGGATGAGGAAGCGTGGCTCATAAATCATCCCGAGCCAGCGTATGATCCATCATTGGTCGATGAGCAAGTTGACAAACCTCGTGGGGAGCTAGAAAAATAAAGTGAAGATACTTATTACTGGTGGGGCGGGTTTTATGGGCTCCAATTTTATCCGCTACATTCTTTCCAAATACCCTAGTTATCAAGTTATTAATCTGGATAAGCTCACTTATGCGGGGAACTTGGAGAATCTGAGGGATTTGGAGGGAAATCCAAATTATAAATTTGTTCAGGGGGACATTTGCGACTTGGGTTTGGTTACTAGATTAGTAAAAGATGTAGACGTGGTTATTAACTACGCTGCCGAGACTCATGTCGATCGGTCAATACTGGATCCAACCTCTTTTGCCAAGACAGACGTACTTGGAACCCTCAACATCCTTTTAGCTGCAAGAGATAATGGAAACAAAAAAGTAATCCAAATCTCCACTGATGAGGTTTATGGGGTAGCTAAGGATCGCGGGTTTAAGGAAACAGACCCATTTGAACCAAACAGTCCTTATTCTGCATCGAAAGCTGGTGGGGATCTCATGTGCCGGGCCTTTTTTGTAACTTACTCCCTACCTGTCATCGTGACACATAGTTGCAACTTTTATGGACCCTATCAATTTCCTGAAAAAATGATCTCGCTTTTTATTACTAATCTTTTGGAAGACAAGAAAGTGCCGGTTTACGGTGATGGTCAGCATGTGCGGGAATGGATTTTTACCCAAGATCACTGCTCTGCGATTGATTTGATTTTACACAAAGGTAAGATGGGTGAGACGTATAATATTGGCTCAAGTCATGAAAAGACAAATTTGGAAGTGACCAGATTGATTCTAAAACTTGTCGGCAAAAATGACAGCTATATCAGTTATGTTCAGGACCGTCCCGGTCATGATAGGCGGTATTCGGTGGATTTTGCAAAATTAAGGGCGGAGTTGGGGTGGGAGCCTAAATGTAATTTTGAGGAGTCTTTGAAAGAAACCGTTGAGTGGTATAAGAACAATGAGTCTTGGTGGAAGCCCTTGAAAGAAAAGAATAAAGATTATTTTGAAAAACAGTATCACAAAGAGAGATGAAAATTTTACTTACAGGTGGCTCTGGTTTAATAGGCACAAGAATTCTTGAAACAAACAAGGGTCATCAGTTTGCGACCCCTGATCTTCCTGATTTTGATATTACAGATAAAGATTTGGTAGCAAGGACTTTTCAGGATTATCAGCCGGACATAGTATTTCATTTGGCGGCTTATACCAATACTCAGGCAGCACAAAGTAGTCCAGACAAATCTCACGCGATTAATGTCGTAGGTACTTCTAACGTGTTAGAGGCTTGTCAGAAAGTGGGCTCAAGAGTGTTATTTTTCTCCACTGATTTCGTCTTTGACGGGGAAAAAGGAAGTTATACTGAGGAAGACGGCCCTAACCCAATAGGTGAGTATGCCAAACACAAAAAAGAAGCGGAAAATCTGGTTTCTCAGAGTGGTTTGGATTATTTGATTATACGTACAGCATACCCTTATCGGGCGGTTTATGAGCTGAAAAGTGATTGCGTTCGATGGATGTTGCCGAAGTTAGCCAGTAAAGAAAAACTGACCTTGGTAGACGATCAATACCTCACCCCTACCTTTGTCGACGAATTGGTGTCTTCTGTTTACCTGCTTGTTGACAAAAAAGCAGAGGGCATTTATCACGTTACAGGGAGTGAATGTTTGAGCTTTTTAGATATGGGTAAAATTGTTTGTGAGGTGTGGGGGTTCGATAAGTCACTCATTTCAGGGATCAGTCTTGAAGAGTTTAACGCCAAGATGGACAGAGTAAATGTCAATCCCAAAAATAGCTGCTTAAGTACAGACAAGCTGAAAAAAGATTTTGGTTTAGTTTTGTCCGATTTTCGGACAGGGGTAAGCCTTATGAAAAAACAACTGGAGGTTTAGGTGAAAAATATTCTTGTAACTGGTGGTGCTGGGTACATTGGCTCGATGACGGTAAAACAACTACAAGAAAATGGTCTGAACCCAACGGTTTTTGATAACTTAGTTTACGGGCATAAGGAGTCGATAGCCGCGACTCTTATCCAGGGCGATCTTGCTACAGATAAGGATAAACTTGAGCAAGTTTTTAAAGATACTAAGTTTGACGCCGTGATTCACTTTGCTGGGTACGCTGCGACTGGTGAATCAATGAAAAATCCGTATAAATATTTCTACTACAATTACGTCGGTGGCCTGAATTTGGCGGAGACCATGGTGAGATATGGAGTCAGACACATTGTTTTTTCTTCGAGCTGTACTGTTTACGGGAACGTAGGGAAGCTTCCAGTAGGTGAAGATAGCCCGATTGACATCGTCAATGTTTATGGTCAGACGAAATATGATTTTGAAAAAATTCTTGATTGGTATGATCAGATCTATCAAATAAAATCTGTGCGTTTGCGTTACTTTAATGCCTGTGGGGCTGCGTTGGATGGTAGTATGGGTGAGGACCACAACCCTGAAGCTCACATAATTCCCAACGCCATTAAAGCTGCTTTGAGTAGTATACCTTTTTCTTTGTTTGGTGATGATTACCCTACTAAAGATGGCACTTGCATCCGGGATTATATTCACGTTTTAGATCTCGCTCAAGCTCATTTGAAAGCCTTGGATTATCTTGAAAAGGGCGGCAAAACTGATTATTTCAATATTGGCGTAGGTAAAGGTTACTCCAATAAAGAAGTTCTCGAAATGGTCAAAAAAGTCAGTGGTAAAGACCTTAGTGTTGAAGTAAAACCTCGCCGGTCGGGTGATGCCAATGAAATCTACGCGGACAATACTAAGGCTAAAAAGGTGCTGGGTTGGAATCCCGAGCACTCTGACCTAGAAACTATTGTCAAAAGTGCTTACCTCTGGCACTCCACCCACCCGAACGGGTATTTGAGTAGTTAGAGTACTTAATACCGGTGTGTTAAGTACGAATCACTCCGGGAGTGATAGAT
>MHDB01000025.1:7842-8701 GCA_001816835.1 Candidatus Woykebacteria bacterium RIFCSPLOWO2_01_FULL_43_14
TAATACCGGTGTGTTAAGTACGAATCACTCCGGGAGTGATAGATTGTGATAATGGATACAGACCCTAAAAACTTGTTTTCAAGGCTGATTCGAGGTATAATAGACCAGCTAAGGAGAGACACAATGAAGATAGGGAGATATGTAGCCATTAGCGGTGGTCTTGGTGGCCGAGTCATGGCTCAGGCTATGCGCGAGTACGTTCGTGAGATGTCTATTCTTACAGCTGTTACTGATTCTGGTCGAAGCACTCAGGTAATTAGAGAGCTATCGGGAATTCCTGGCCCGGGTGACACCAGGAACGTACTTTTTGATCTGTCGGCCCTATTTCACCCCGACCCATACATTAGAGCCCTTGCAAACTTTCTTCAGCTCAGGCCGGAGTTTCCCAATAGTAACTTTAATGATATGCCTACTGGAAATTTTCTTTTCGGTGTGGCTGGACAAAAAGATCCCGACCATAAGATATCCTCACTTGTTGAGGTTCTAAATCGGGTTTTTTTACCTTCCGGCATTGAAGTTTGGAACATCTCAGACGCTGCTACCCACTTAGTAGCAGAACTTGAAGATGGGACCAAGGTCTTTGGAGAAGTAAATGTACGTGCTCAAAACAAACCCCGTATTGTGAGAGCGTGGCTTGAGGATGAGAGTGCGTGTATAACAGACCAGGCAAATGTCAGGTTGAAAAATGCTGATTTGATTACCATTGGTCCAGGGAGTCTTATTACTACTCAGGTTGCAGATATTTTGTTTAGAGGTCTGAGGGAGTCTTTGGAGAAAACACAAGGGAAGGTAGTAGTTGTTAGCAACACGACCACTCAGCCTGGCCAGACAGATCGGTTTACTTTCTATGACCATATAG
>MHDB01000026.1:0-4200 GCA_001816835.1 Candidatus Woykebacteria bacterium RIFCSPLOWO2_01_FULL_43_14
CGTGTCTTATACCCATCCCAGGGTGTTTTCTGAAGTATTCATTGACGGTGGTACCATAGTAGTAGCTTTTTCTGATGATCTGCATCAGGTTATCAGGTTCACCAAGATGATGCTCTATAACACCTTTGGTTCTAGTGATCTTAGCCCCGGCACTTTTTAATCTATTCTGAAGATCGTGTTCTTCGTAGGCCACTAGATTTGAATCATAGCCTCCAATCTTGTCGTAGATCTTCCGAGTGAAAAAGCGGCTCGCTTCGATAAAGTCATCCCCAACGTAAGTGGAGCGCTCAAGTCTGCGCACTTTGGCCCAAAAGGAATTTCCTACTGAGTCTTGCTCAATAATGACGGCATCAGCGCTACTTACGACTACCTCACCAACGGCCTTTTCGATCACTTTAGGCTCAAGTTCATAATCTGAACCAATGTAGTAGAGTATGTCACCCTTGGATTTGCCGACTCCGTAATTAAATTGAGAAGTTCGCTCTGTACCAGCCACAAAAAGTTTCAGACCAGGAATTTTACCCAGGTAGCTTTTTACTAAGGACTGGGTGGCGTCCTTGCTACCTTTATCAACGACGATTACTTCAAAGTTTCGATAAGTTTGCTTGTCAAGCGAGGCAAGGGTTTTATCAAACCATCTTGCTGAATTAAAGGTAGGAATTATGACTGAGACTAAAGGTGTTTTCGTCATGCTGATTTTATAACCTCGCAGATTCTTGTAACTTCCTCTTTTTCAAGCTCTGGGAAAATAGGTAAAGACAAGATTTTTGTTGAAATACGTTCTGTTGTAGGAAAATCACCCCTTTTATACCCTAGATCAGAAAAGCAAGGTTGTAGGTGAATGGGGGTGGGGTAGTGAATCCCACAAGCGATATCAGTTGTCTTAAGCTTATTCATAATTTGTTCGCGTCTATCTGTTTGGATGACATAAAGGTGCCAAACACTTGCTGCAGTAGGTTTTTGGGTGGGTAGGATGAGATCAGAGTCTTTGAGGTTTTCGTTATACCAACTAGCCACTTGAGCCCTTTTCTGATTCCAACTATCCAGATGGCGTAGTTTCACTCGTAAAACAGCCGCCTGTATCGTATCTAATCTCGAGTTGTAGCCTTTGAGAGAATGGACGTATTTTTGTGATTGTCCGACATCTCGTAGCGTTTTGATAGTCTCGGAAAGCTTTTCATCATTGGTAACCACAGCCCCTCCGTCGCCGTAAGCTCCTAAATTTTTCCCTGGGTAAAAACTAAAAGCCGCGATATCCCCAAAGGTACCAGTTTTACGCCCGTTAATAGTAGCTCCGTGAGATTGAGCGCAGTCCTCCAAGACCTTAAGATTATGCTTGTGAGCTATATTTATGATATGATCCATAGGACAGGGCTGGCCGTACAAGTGAACTGGTAGAATCACTTTTGTTTTGGGGGTAATAGCTTCTTCGAGTAAATTTGGATCAAGATTGTAAGTTTTGGGATCGATATCTACCAGAATGACTCGCGCTCCCAGATGAGCCGCACCGAGCACTGTCGCAACAAAAGTATTAGCCGGGGCGATCACTTCATCTCCGGGCTTTAAGCCAAGGGCCATGAGTGAGAGTGTTAAAGCGTCGTAACCGCTGGCTACTCCCACAGAGTACTTAGTGCCAATATAGGCGGAGAATTCTTTTTCAAACTCTGTAACGTCTTGACCAAGAATGAAGTCGCCTCTTTGCAATACTTGAAAAATCGCTTGGTCGACTTCTGTTTTTATTGACTGATACTGACGATTGAGGTCAACGAATTTTATCATTTTTTGCCCTCGCTGGATTTCCATACACAATCACGTTTGGCGGAACATCTTTGGTGACGACACTTCCCGCGCCGACCAAAGACCCTTCCCCTATAGTAACGCCACAAATGATAGTAACGTTAGCCCCAATGTTGGCTCCCCTTTTTACCAAAGTTGGTGTCTCCACCCAGCCTCCTGGTTTTAAGAGATTTCCTTCCTCGTCAACCGCTTTGGGGTACTTGTCGTTTGTAAAAACCACGTGGGGTCCGATAAAGACATTGTCTTCAATGGTTACCTTTTCAGGAATAAAAGCCCCAGCTTGGATTTTGCAATTGCGACCTATTTTGACATCCTTACGAATCTCGACGAAAGTACCAATTTTACAATTGTCGCCGATCTCACAACCATAAAGATTAACCAGTTCAGGGTGGAAAATAATTACATTCTTTCCTAGTTTGACGTCACCACTAATCATGCACTTTTACCTCCTTCGAGGTTGTTAGAGATTCTTGGGCAGCCTCAATAACTTTGACGACTTTTAGAGCGTCTAGAGCATTAGTCTTGGGTGGTGTATCTTTAGTAATGGACTCTATAAAATGCTCTGCCATAACGGCTAAGGGTTCACGCTCTGCAACGTTAATTTTGTCTTCAACCCCTTGTCTATAAACGTATCGGAACTGGTCAAAGGTTTCATAGTGAGGCATCTCAGGCAAATTTTGTGGTTCCAAGGCAACGCCTTTATCAAAGAGTGAAATTTTACTATCAAGAGCAGTGTCGTCATACTCAAGCATTTTCTTACTCCCCACAACGGTGATAGTCCTTTTTTTACGAGGTGACAGCCAGGATAGATATAGAGAAGCAGAAGTGCTGTCTTCAAATTTTAAGTACAGGTGAGCATTGTCAACAATGTTTTTCAAAATAAAACTTTCTCCCACCGCCACAACACTAACTGGTTCCTTGTTTAAAAGATACAGCAGAATGGAAAGATCATGCGGAGCCAGATCCCAGATTACGTTGTAGTCCTTGTTAAATAGACCCAGGTTTACTCTAACCATGTCAATATTATAAATTTTACCTAAGCTATCCTCTGCTAGCAACGATTTTATTTTGTTGATGTTATCAGAGTAGAGAAAAGTGTGGTCAACCATTAACTTTTTGTTTACTTTTTCAGCAAGATTACTGAGTTCGATTGTTTCCTGACTGGAGGCACAGATAGGTTTTTCGATTAGAACGTGCTTACCCTTATTTAAGAATTCTTTGGCCAAACTAAAATGGGTTTTCAGGGGGGTCGCGATTACGACAGCGTCGACTTGGTCAGTAATTTTTTGGGGATCGTCAGTAATTTCAATACTGGGGTAGATCTCTTTAATCCGTCTTAGCCGGTCTTGATCCAGATCACAAGCCAAGACCATATCACAGTTCTTGGTTTTTGAGAAGTTTCTTACCAGGTTGGGTCCCCAATATCCGAGGCCGATAATACCTACTTTAACCATAAATCTTACTAATTGTATGTTAAGCTAAATACGAATTCAAGAAATCCTTTTAGGAGTTGTTTAGAAACTGGCCACACAGACCAGGAGTGCGGGCAATAATAAAAGTAGCTTTTCCTAAGTTTGATTCCCAGCCAAAACTGCATAAGGCTATTCCTATTGCCCCATCGATATTAAGTGGGAGTCGTTTACCTTTTTGTTTAAAAAGCTCTGACTCTATATCTAAGCCGATTTTTATAAACTCTTCCCCAAGGTTGTGCGAGTCTAGTTTACTCAAAATTAATTGTGCCCTTGGGTCTATTTCATAAATCCGATGACCAAAGCCGCTGATTCTTCTCCCAGTGTTAAGATACTCTTCTACCAGCTTGGGTATTGATAAACCTTTCCGCATAATTTCATAAAACAAGTCCATGGCTGGCTCAACTGCTCCTCCATGAGTATCGGAGATTTGAAGAATTCCTGAGGCGACTGAAGAGGAAATGTTTTTTCCTTGTTTGGCGGAATTAATCACCTCAGTTGCCGAAGGGGTGTCAGGACCATGGTCTATAGATAAATTCAGAATAAGATCAAATAGTTCTCGCTCGAGTTTGCTTGGAGATTGTCCGGATAGTAGCTCAAAGACAAGCTCGGTGAAGCTTTTGTCTTGGGAAACTTGGAGATGGTCTTGGGAACCGAACTTGGCGAGACTACCATCATGCGTAATTGTTTTAGACATTTAAAGACTCCTTTACTAATTTGGCGATATTATCAAAGTCGTCCGCAACTCCTACACCGGCGTCTCTTAAAACTTGGCGCTTATAATCAGGTTTTCCTCGCCCACCCTCAATAATAGCCCCGGCGTGACCGAACTGGACTTCGGAGGGAAGTGTCAAGGTGAATTCCCCAGCGATGAAAGCGACCACTGGTTTCTTGATGCGACCACCTTTGACCAATTCGGCGACTTTTTCTTCAT
>MHDB01000026.1:4246-10260 GCA_001816835.1 Candidatus Woykebacteria bacterium RIFCSPLOWO2_01_FULL_43_14
ATCATTTTCCATTTCCATGAGAAAGTCTGCAAAATCGCTTCCAATCATTCTGTCACCACCTATGCCCACTGCCCAAGATACTCCTAGACCGTTGTTTTTCAGATGAAGCCCAATCTCCGAAGTCATACCGCCTGACTTAGAAATAATTGCGATATTTCCAGGTGTAAAAACTCTGTTAGGGTTTCCCCCGCCAATGGATCCTATTTTGATTTTACGACTTGGAGAAATAATACCCACAGAACTAGGACCGATTAAAGTTACGTTTTTTTCTTTAGCGTAAGAGACGATAATGGCTGAGTCTTTGGTCGGGACTTTTTCTGCCCCGATGAGTATAAATTTAACTCCTGCTTCTATTGCCTCGAGCGCTGCATCTTTGACAAACAGCGGGGGAACATACTGGAATGTACCGTCAACCTTCCCAGTTTGAATGAGGGCCTCTTTGAGAGTATTAAATATCGGAATACCGCTCAAATTTTGACCACCTTTCCCCGGTGTTACGCCAGCAACGATATTGGTACCGTACTCCGTCATCCAAGGGGTAGCGGTGGAGCCCTCACTGCCAGTGATTCCTTGACCAATTAGTTTAGCGCCTGCTTTAGGTAGGAACATAAGCACTCGTTTTTTCAATTATTACTTTGGCAGACTCTGTTATTGAAGTTTCCTCTCCATATAAATAAAGGTCAAAGTCCTTTACCTTTCTGAGCATTTCAAAAGCTTCTTTATCTCTTGGCCCTCCTCGGCGAATCACGATGGGGAAGTCAAGTTTGAGACCAAGTTCTGACCTAGTCACTCTTAAACCTTCAATTATGCCGGACAGCGTTTCGTAAATATCGGTAAAGTTGGCAATAGCACCCACGATCCACAAGCCTTTAAGTCCAGGTTTTGAAAGGACAATCTTAGTCAGCCTAGCCACTTTTTCACCAGAAGGATTACCACCGTACTCAGTATAGTTAGCCGGTTTTCCTCCCAGTTTTAGTAAAGAGTCGAGCGCTGTCAAAGAAGCTCCTCCACCGGAGGCGAGGATAGCAATGTCACCGTCCAGATCAAAATAAGTCGATCCAGCAACGCCTCGATAATCCCCCTCGTCTATTTTCTTGGCTTCGATCTCGCTTGGGGTTGGGCTATACCCTGGCACACCGCGGGGTTTGAAAGCCCACTCAGGGTGGTTCTTGGCTGCGCACTCATCAAGATTAATTTTAGCGTCTAAGGCGACCCAGGAAGATTTGGTTTTTACCAATGGGTTCACCTCCAATAAGAGGCAATCTTCCTGAAAGAATACAGAAATAAGTTTTTCTAGTAATTCAATAGGAACAGTTTTAATAGCTTGTATGCTTTTGCTGGGTGCGACAGGGTTAATTGGGTACATAAGTGATTTTCTTTCCTCAATTCCACTGCCGCCGTTTTCGGATAAAGTTAGGACTGGCCCTCTGACGCTCGTATCGTAGGAGAGAGACACGTAGTATTCCTCTAAGACATCAACTTTTTCTTCGACTAAAACCTTTTCAACTGTCTCATTATTAATTGTACTGCCCAAAAGAGTGTTGAGTACTTTCTCTAAGTCTATCTCTTCCTCAACTGAGACAATACCTCCAGCTTGGGCCCTTTTACCGGAAAGCACTTGCGCTTTGGCCATTAAAGGATAATGAAGGTTAACTATGGTGGCTTGGTTATCAACCAGTAAAGAGGAGGGCGTATTAATTTCCCCATTTCTGAGTAGCTCTTTTCCTTCAAACTCATAAAGAATCATATTTCTTCCTAACTCTACAAGATGATATACTTTAGATCAAGCATTAACAAATTATTTAAGGAGTGTACATGTCAGACAAACCAAAACGTCAGATTCGAGTGGGTGATACTTTTATTCACCAAAAAGCCATAGACTATGTGAACCAGGTTTTGAAATCCAACCGTTTGTCTTATGGCCCTTTCACCAAAAAATTTGAAGAAGAATTCGCCCGTCTTCATGATCGAAAATATGGCTTGTTTTGTAATAGTGGTACTAGTGCTTTAGAGGTAGCCATACACGCCCTGAAAGAAAAATACTCTTGGTCTGACGGTGATGAGGTTTTAGTTCCAGCCGTGACTTTTATCGCGACTTCCAACGTCGTGATCCAGAACCACTTAAAACCGGTATTTGTCGAGGTCGACCCGATTTACTATGAGATTGATCCTGAAAAAATTGAAGAGCGTGTTACATCAAGAACTCGGGCGATTATGCCGGTGCATTTATTTGGTCAGCCTTGCGACATGGACCCGATTATGGAGATCGCTCGTAAACACAACTTAAAAGTAGTGGAAGACTCCTGTGAAACAATGTTTGTTAATTATAAAGGCAATCCTACTGGAAGCTGGGGGGACATTTCCTGCTTTTCCACTTACGTGGCCCACCTTTTGGTAACAGGAGTCGGTGGTCTTTGCCTTACGAACGACAACGACTTGGCCGTCTTGATCAAAAGTTTATATAACCATGGTAGGGATGGCATATATATCTCGATTGACGATGATGACGACAAAAAAGGTAAGGCGTTATTCAATATTGTCGAAAAAAGGTTTTCTTTTGTTCATGTAGGATATAGCTATCGCTGTACTGAGATGGAGGGAGCTTTAGGTCTGGCAGGTCTTGAAGAGCGGGGTAACATGCTCGAGAAAAGACTCAGCAACGCTTTATTTTACACCGAGAAACTCCAAAAATACGCTCAGTATATCCAGCTTCCAAGTATTCGACCCGAAACCGAGCACGCTTTCATGATGTACCCGATTATTGTACATAAAGAATCTGGTTTTAGCCGGGAAGATTTGATTTTTTTCCTAGAAGAAAATGGTATTGAAACCAGGAATGCCATGCCTCTTCTTAGCCAACCAGTTTACCGGAAAATCTTTGGGGAGATTGAAGATCAGTACCCCGTAGCCAAATGGATTACCCATAACGGCTTCTATATCGGTTGTCACCAAGAGATGAGGGAAAAGGATCTTGAATATGTTGTTGAGAAATTTGATGAGTTTTTTGTTAAACTTGCAAAGTAAAGTTACTGATTAGGGAGTGAGTTTGACGATCGCAGTTTTAGTGACTTTACTCCTCTATGTTACGCCAGGATTAATACTCTCCCGTTTTGTTTCTGGAAAATATCGGGGAAGTTTTTTTCTTTGGTTACTCTTGTCTTTCATCGCTGTACCATTCGTTTATTTTTTACTGGTTTTTATAGGTCAGGTCACTTTGGTAAGTTTTATCCTTGTCCAAGTTGGTCTTTTAGTCCTCTCATTAACTAAGTTAAATAAACACCAGATTAATTTGGATGAGGTTCTTAAGTCTTCTGTAGTTCAGCGCAACCGAGCGTTAAAGATGTTAGGCTTTTTGTTGCTAGTTGGATTTTTCCTTAGCTTAGTTTTACCTAGACTTGGTTTGTGGCAGGATTATTTGCCAGTGGGTGATGATAAGCCTAGGGTGGGCCAGGTAATCTCCATTGCCACCAGTGAAAACTTCCCGATGCATTTTCGACTTCCCACAACTGAGATGTCCATCTACTTCTACAATATGGTCAACCCAGGGTTACTGACCCGCTTCAGTGAGAACTTTATTCGGGCTAATCAGTCCTGGTTTATCCATTTAGGATTTACCTACCTCCTGTTCGCGTGGTTTATTTACAAAATTGTAACTTATTTCGCCAGAACTGATTTGGAGCGGGTGGTCATGATTTTTGGGCTCACTCTTTTTGGCGGTTTGGAGTACTATCTGGCGATGTATCGGGGAATTAGTCTAGGGCACCTTGAATGGTGGACCGACTGGTTCTTTCCAAACCTACCGATCCACATGCAGATATCCCTACCTTACACAGCTTCTTTCTGGGTAACTCAGCATGTTTTCCCCACTTTTTTGATTTTCCTTATTTACATGATTCTTAATTCCACCCAGATAAGCAAAAAAATAAGTGTTGTTTTTGTGGGTGTTTTGATTGCAACGATACTCGGCAACAGCGCTTTTGTTTTTATAACCTTTTCTCTAGCTTATGTACTTTTTTATCTGATGAGACTACTTCTGGGTAAGGAGAGTTTTGGTGCTTTGCTACGTCGAAATATTATAATTAGTAGTGTTGCTTTGCTGCTTTCAATCGGTGTGTTATACATTTTTTTTATTTCGGGAAAAGAGGGGTACTTTTTACTCCAAACAACCTCCTTTTTCTTTTTCCAAAACCAAGGTTTGGGTAAAATTTTAAACTTAGTTCTGACGATCCCGTTCTATCTTTTTGCAGAGATCGGAGCAATGTTCTTGGTTTATCTCTACTATCTATACTTGTTCTTTAAGAAAAGACTGTATCAGGAAAATGTATTGTTCCTCTTCCTACTCACTATTCCCTTGGGACTGATATTTGTTTTCAGAGCTAAAGGGGATAACAATTTTAGTATGCGCTCGACTCTTGCAGCCTTAGTCGTGGGTTCCATTTTTAGTGGTTGGTTGATTGGGGACGTTTACCAAAGGCTAAAAACGCAATTCAGTAGAGGGCTGTTTGGTGGATTACTAATAGTTGTGGCCTTACTTAGCCTGCCGAGCACACTGTGGGAAATAAAGAGTCGTTTTGGTGATCAGTATAATTACACTGATCACTCTTTCACCATGGTTGATAAAGAAGTACCTCTTAACTCAATAGTTTTTGTCGACCTACCAGGAGGTTTGGCGCAGGAAAGAATCGATCAGTCTAAGAATCTTTACGAGTACTTAAATGATTTTTCCCACCGACCGACTTTCAAACCAGTGAAGTATTTTAATATCAGCGATACCGAATACACTTCTCAGAGTGCCAAGAATAAATATGAAAAGTATAGCTTTGGGGATTTGCCTCAGGTTCAGGAATTTATTTTGACTGAACCAAGGCTTAGCTACTATCATTTGTATTATTTATCTTCCCAAACGCTGCCTGCTCACAAAATCGGGGTTGGTTCTTACTGGTTATACTTACTTAATTAGGAGTATAAACCTTGAAAATCATTGACTCTTATTTTCACAAGTTCCACTAGCGAAACGAAGGCGTCTTTTAGTAAGTTCACTTTTGAACCGGTGTCATTAGTCCAGGTAATGGGAATCTCGTGAATGGTCAAACCTGATTTATGGGCCAGGAATAAAATTTCCGGATCATAAGACCAGCGATTGATGACGGATCTCTCAAAAACTTTTTGGGCGGATTTCGGAAAGCATTTGAATCCGCAGGTAAAATCGGTTATTCCTGGAACGATCAAAGTACTAGAGAGTAAGGTGAAGACCTCGCCCATTTTTTGTCTAATAAAAGGTTGAGGCTTTTTTACCTGAGCGCCAAGTCCTTTTCTAGTTCCGATGAGGACGGTATTCTGGTTTAAATGGGGGTAAAACTTGTCGAACTCTTCTATGGGAGTAGACATGTCAGCGTCTAAAAGCAATATGTAGTCCCCGCGAGCAGATAGCGCGCCTGTCTTAACTGCAAAACCTTTACCTTTATTATTGGCGTAGGTGACTACTTTATGGGAGAACTTTGGTTTTAGATTAGATAGAGTTTTAAGGGTTTGGTCCTTACTCCCGTCGTCGACAAAGATAACTTCGTGATCGAAATCCCGTCTCGACAAGTAATCATTTAAGGCCGACACGGTTTTGTCGATTCTTTTCTCTTCGTTGTACATGGGTACTACGAAACTAATTAGCATAACTTAGTACCAAGAGGGTTTACCTTTTTCATCCAAAGTAATGTTTTGCCAATTTATTTGGTATAGATAAATCTTCCCATCAACTTGGTATATTTTACTAAATTCATTTGTGTTTTGGCCTGAGTAGAGTTCTTTCAAAGACGGCCTTTTTATCTCATTCAAAAACTCAAGCTCGAGATAGTTGGAGTTATATTTTTTGGCCATCCAGAGAATTGTCTCCTTGTCTTCAAACGGGATGGTGATAGTTTTTCGCTCTGCGTGAAAGTTTAGTTCCCAGGGCGTGAGGGTCGTGATAACTGAATCTCGGGGGGTATTTTCTCTGATCCAGTTATAGACTAAAAGAGACG